>CAZDSB010000681.1:0-11116 GCA_964507515.1 uncultured Myxococcaceae bacterium | reverse complement strand
GCCCGCGGCATCGCCTGGGTGATCAAGAACCGCGAACGCCACGGCATCCGGGTGCTGAACATCTCGGCCGGGGGGGACCGCGAGGCGAGCTATCTGGTGGACAGACTGTCCAAGATGGCGGAGCGCGCGGTCCGCGAGGGCATCGTGGTGGTGTGCGCGGTGGGAAACCACGGCGAACGCCCTGGGTACGTGCTGCCGCCGGCGAGCGCTCCGGCCGTCATCTCGGTCGGAGGGCTGAACGACTTTGGCGATCCGGCGCTGGGGAGGCTCCTCCCCTACCGCTCGTCGTTCGGGCCGACGGTGGACGGGATCCAGAAACCCGAAGTCGTCACCCTGGCGGACTTCCTGCCGGCGCCGATCCTCCCGGGGACGCCCACGGCGAACGAGGCGGAGCTGCTGACGCGGCTCGACCAGGCTCCGGACTCGGAGCTGTCGCAGATCCTCGCGGAGAATCGCGGCGTCTTCGCGCCGCTGGACGCGCTCGAGGGAATGCAGCCGTACCTCATCCGGCAGGTCGTTGCGGCGGGCCTCCGCGACGGGCTGGTGATCGACGGGAACTACAAGAAGGTGGACGGGACGAGCTTTGCAGCCCCGATCGTGACGTCGATCGTCGCCCAGATGCTGGAGGCCAACCCGAAGCTCTCCCCCGGCGAGGTGAAGCGCATCCTGATGCTGACCGCGCAGCGGGTGCCGGGCATCGAGGTCGAACGACAGGGGTGGGGCGAGGTGAAGCCGGAGGCGGCGGTGAAGGCGGCGCTCCACACCCGGTGAGCGCGGGGGGCTACTCGACCCGCATCACCTCGGCGGGATCGACGCGGCTCGCCCGGAGCGCCGGGAGCCAGCTGGCGGCGGTCGCGACAGCGAGGAGCATCCCCGTCGCCCCGGCATAGCTCCACCCGTCGAGGGCGCCCACGCCGGAGAGGAACCGCCGGAGGACCGGCCCGACCCCGAGGGTGACGCCGGCGCCGAGCACCAGCCCGACCCCGACGAGCCGGAGCCCGCGTGCGAGCACCTGTCGCGCCACGTCCCTGCCCCGCGCGCCGAGCGCCATCCGGATGCCGAGCTCGCGGCTCCGCTGGGTCACCAGCTGCGACAGGACACCGCCGATCCCGAGCGCCGCGAGGAACACGGCGATGGCGGCGAAACCGAGCGACGCCAGCGCCGCGAGTCGCTGCTGCTGGAGCGCGTCGTGCACCCGGGCACTGAACGGTACCGGCGTGGAGACCAGGAGGCGCGGATCGAGGCCCTGTAGGCTGGACCCGAGCGAGGCGAGGAGCGGTGGATCGACGGCGCGGGTACGAACGACCAGGTCGAGCTTGGAGTCGGTGACCTGCAGCATCGGCACGTAGGCCTCGGGCCGGGCGGGTGTCTCCAGCGACTGCCGGACGTTCCCCACCACGCCGATCACGGTCCGCATCTCGTGGTCCTGGATCCCGACCGCGAGCTGCCGGCCCACTGGATCCTGACCTGGCCATAGCCGCCGGGCGAGCGCCTCGTTCACCAGGATGACCGGAGGACGGCCCGATCGGTCGGTGGCGTCGAAGTCTCGTCCCGCGAGGAGCGGCACGCCGAGCACCCGGAACGTTCCCGGTCCGGCCAGGCGGAAGTCGACGGTCTCCGGCCAGAGGTCTCCCAGGTCCTGGGTCCGGGCGGCGATGGTCATGGTCCGGCTTCCGAAGGGTGAGGGCCAGATGGCTCCGGCAGCCTCGACGCCGGGGAGCGCGGCGACCCGCTCCAGCGCGGTGGTGATCAGCTGCTGGACCTGGGGGTCGGGCGTGCTGTCCGGGACGGCGAGCTCCTGTCCAAGGAGGCCCTGGATGCGCATCCCCGGATCGACCGAGGCGAGATGGAACAGGGTGCGGCCGAGGAGGCCGGCACCGATCAGGAGCACGACCGAGAGCGCCACCTCGAGCACCACCAGCGTCGACCGGACACGCTCGTGCCGGAGCGGGTCGCCGCCCCCGGCGCTCGCCTGGAGCGAGTCGTGGCCCTCGGCAGGAAGCGCGAACGCCCCGGCCAGCCAGCCGCACGCGAGGCCGGACAGGAGCGCGAGCGCCGCGGCGAAGGCGACCACCCCGGCGTCCGCCCGGTAGGTGGCGACGACCGACCCGGCGCGCGGACCGAGGGGCACCGACCCCGAGAAGACCGCCGCGCAGATCAGCACCGCCGCGATCGCGGCGAGCGCTGCGAGCAGCGCCGACTCCACCAGGAGCTGGCGCCGGAGCTGCCAGCGGGACGCCCCGAGCGCGGCGCGAATGGCCAGCTCGCGCCGACGCCGGACGGCGCGGGCCAGGAGGAGGTTCGCCACGTTCACGCAGGCGATGAGGAGCACGCATCCGGTCGCGCCGAGGAGCAGGAGCGGCAGCTCATCGGACCCTCCGAGGACCGAGGCACGGAGCGTCGCGACGTCGGCCGTGTCCGGCGCGGAGCTGGGATTCGTCTCGATGATCCGATCGAAGGTCGCACGGACCTCGGCCCGGGCCTGGGCGAGCGTCGCGCCGGGGGCGAGCCGGCCGACCGCGCGAACGATGTCCGCGCCCTGGTGCTCCATGTTGATCTGCGTGAACGGCGTCACCCCGAGCGGCAGGACGACGTCCGCGGGCGTCTCGGAGAGCGGAAACTCGGACGCCGGCGCGGCGACGCCCACCACCTCGTAGACGTCACCGTCCAGGGTCAGGCTGCTGCCGAGGACCGACGGCGAGGCGCCGAGGGAATGGCGCCAGAACCGGTCGCTGATCACGGCGACGTGGCCTGGCGAGGGGCCGACCTCGGAGCGCGCGAGCTCGCGGCCCAACTGCAGCGGCAAGCCGAGCGTCCGGAAGAGCCCGGCGCTCGCGAGGAGCACGTTCACCTTCCGGTTCTCGCCGGCACGGGACCAGCCGAACGTCTCGCGCCGGAAGACCGCGACGGAGGCGAGATGGGGTGAGCTGCGGGCGATCTCCTCGGCGTCGGGGACGCTGAGCGAGCCAGGGAGCTGATCGGGGCGCGTCCGGGGACGCAGGCCAATGGCCACGACACGGTCCGGGTCCCCGACCGGCAGGGGGCGCAGCTCGAGCGCCTCGACGATCCCGAAGAGCGCCGCGTTGCCGCCGATGCCCAGGCCGAGCGCCAGGACAATGGCCAGGCTCAGCCCCGGAGCGGCCGTCAGCTGTCGGAGCGCCGAGCGCAGATCCCTTGCAACACCGTGCACGCGGCACTCAGCGAGCCAGAATCGTGCCACGGCCCTTCGCAGGAGGCGGACGCGCGCGCCGTCCGGATCCGGGATCCGACGTACCAGAGTCGCAGGGCGGCGACCTCGATCGGGGAGGCCCGGCTGGAGCCCGCGGCCCTGGTCGCAGGGAACCTCCTGGGTGGATCGGCGCCGGCGCTCCTCGGTCAGCCGCGGGCACGCCTCCTGGCGCGACGCTTCCCGCGCGTGGTAACGCGAATGGCTCCGGGTCGCTGCGGGGTCTCCGGACGGAGGGGAAGTGACGAGGATCGTCTGGATGTCGGTCATGGCAGCGCTCGTGGGCTGCGGGACCAGCGACGCCTCGGATCCTCCGGCGGATGGCCCCATCGGCGGGTGCAGCCTGAGGCTGTCCGGCGGCACGTCGGGGACCTACCCGTGCACCCTGCGCGCGGCGGTCTGGTCGAGCCTGAACGACGTCGGGCAGATCCTCGTGGGTCGGAGCGCCTCCGCCGAGGCCCCCGCGATCACGGCGGCGCTCAGCTTCCTGGGCGAGCCGCTCGCCGGGACCTATGCCGACGACGATCCGGATCTGACGATACGGATGACCGTGACCGCCGCCGACGCGTCCTGGACGGCGAACGCCGGAGGCTCGGCCCCGAAGCGCGGCTCGTTCACCATGGTCGTCACCAGCGCCACAGCCACGAAGGCGACCGGTGAGAACCAGATATACGCCGTCAGCGGGACGCTGGAGGCCACGCTTTCCCCCGTCGCGGGAACGTCCGCGAGTGGCGACGTCGCGGTCGAGGGACGCTTCTGAAACGCCCATCCGCCCCGGGCATGCGTTCGCGCTGACGCTCCCCGATGTTTCGCGGGGGTACCGCGAGTGGCAAGATGCCCGCGCGTCGGCCCCACCGTCGCGGGGACTGCGGCGTCCGGACCTCGGATGCAGGAACGAGGGAGAATGGCGGAGCCCACACGTCGTCGGTCTGGGCAGCGTCTCGTGCGCGTTGGAGCCGTGCTCATCCTGACCGCCGGCTCTGCGATCGCTGCGGAGGACGACGCGGCGACGACCTCGCAGGGGTACCCGGACAACCCGGTCTCCGACTACGTCGACCGCTCCAGCGACGGCCTGACCGCGGTCGATCCGCCCGGCACGAGCGCCCCGAGCGTCACGACCGTCGACGTCGAGACGCCCTCCCCCGCCCCGGTGAAGTCGCCGAAGCCCGCCGAGTGGATGCTGGTTCCCATCCCTGGCTACAACCCGACGATCGGGTTCTCGATCACCGGGATGGGCGCATACATCTTCCCGGCCGACGCGAAGTCGCCCCCCTCGACCGTCGGCGGCTTCGGGATGTTCAGCACGAACGGGAGCTGGGTCTTCGGAGGCATCTCGAAGCTGAACCTGGCCGAGGACCACTACCGGGTGACGGCGTTCCTGATGCTCGGCCACATCAACTGGGACTTCTACGGCATCGGCAACGAGGCCGCGGACCGGGGTCAGTTCGTTCCCATCTCGCAGGGAATGACCGGCGGGCGCCTGGAGAGCCTGTTCCGGATCGCGCAGGGCTTCTACCTGGGACCGCGCTGGACCGTGATGAAGATGCGGAGCACGGCGGACCTCTCGCAGCTCCAGCTCCCGCCCGAGCTCGTTCCTCCCAGCAACGAGCTCGTCTCGTGGTTCTCGGCGCCCGGCATCAAGTTCCAGTGGGACACGCGCGACAGCCAGTTCTTCCCTCGCCATGGACAACTGATGGAGCTGACACTCGACGTCCATCTCAAATCACTCGGCGATTCGTTCGACTACCTCGGCGCGAAGCTGGCCTGGAATCAGTACCTGACGCTTTCGCCGCGGCAGGTGCTCGCCTTCCGGGAGGTGGTGAGCGGCGCCTCGACCAATGCGCCGTTCTATGCCCTGCCGCGCCTCGGCCAGGGCTCGGACATCCGTGGCTTCAAGGCCGGCGAGTACCAGGACAACGTCCTGCTCGCGGCGCAGGTCGAGTACCGACTCCAGATGCTCGCCTGGCTCGGCGCGGTCGCGTTCTTCGGAGTCGGCGAGGTCCAGCCCGACGTGGGAAGCCTCAACTTCAAGGATCTGCTTCCGGCCGGCGGCCTGGGCGCCCGGCTCACGGTGGCGAAGGTGAACCACGTCAACGCCCGCGCTGACGTCGCCTTCAGCAAGCACGGCGTGACCTTCTACTTCGCCGTCGGCGAGGCGTTCTGAGCGTCACCCGTTCGCTGCACGACCGAACGGCGCCGGGGCGCGCAAATCGTGCGCCCTGCTCCCCTGTGGGCGCAGTCCTCGCGCGGCTCGAGCGTCGAGAGGACGAGCTTCACCGGCCCCGCGCTTGCACCGCACTCCGGCGATGCAGGCATCCCCTCACGAGGTCCAGGGGTTGGCCCCGGTCGGGATCGACCATGCGCTCCTCGAGCGATACGGGCGCATTCCCGTTCCCCGCTACACCAGCTATCCACCGGCGAATCACTGGGACGGGAGCTTCGGTGATCTGCAGGCGCGCGAGGCATTCGGCACCGCGGGGCCTCGTGCCGCGTCGATCTACGTCCACGTCCCGTTCTGCCGGAAGCTCTGCTACTACTGCGGCTGCAACATGCTCGTGACCCGGAGCGAGTCGCTCGTCGAGCGATACCTCCGTGCGCTGGAGCTGGAGCTCGAGCGCGTCACCTCGCTCCTGTCCAACCGTCCGGAGATCGTCCAGGTCCACCTGGGAGGCGGCACCCCGACGTATCTCGATCCGGACCAGCTCACCCGCCTCGCCGACGCGGTCCAGGCACGACTTCCGTGGAGCCCGGGCATCGAGGCCTCGATCGAGATCCACCCCGCGGTCACCAGCATCGACCAGATCCGCACCCTGGGCCGACTCGGGTTCAACCGGGTCAGCATGGGCATCCAGGACTTCGACCCGGCGGTCCAGAAGCGGGTCAACCGGCGGCAGTCCTTCGAGGAGACCCGCGACCTCATCCTCGAGGCGCGGACGCGAGGCTTCGTCAGCGTGAACGTCGACCTCATGTACGGGCTGCCGCTCCAGACGGTGGATCGCTTCCAGCGGACGCTCGACCGGATCGAGGAGCTACGCCCCGACCGCATCGCCCTGTTCGGGTACGCTCACGTGCCGTCGATGAAGAAGCATCAGGGGCTGTTCGAGCCCGAGGAGCTCCCCGGTGCGACCGAGCGCCTCGCCCTGCTGGAGACGTCCGTGCAGCGACTGCTCGCCGCCGGGTACGTTCACGTGGGCCTCGACCACTTCGCGCTGGAAGGCGACGAGCTCTGCCGCGCGCGGGCGGCCGGTACCCTCCGAAGGAACTTCATGGGCTACACCACCTGCGCGGACAGCGACGTGCTCGCCTTCGGCCCATCTGCAATCTCGGAGGTGCGCGGGACCTACGTCCAGAACGCGCGGGACGTGCACGACTGGGTGCGGCTCCTCGAGCGGGGCGGCCTCGCCGCGGTGCGCGGTCACCGACCCAGCGACGAGGACCTGGCGAGGAGCGCGCTCATCATGGCGCTCTTCTGCACGCTCGAGGTGGACATCGCTGCGATCCGGACTCGCTACCCGGGGACACTTCGCGACGTGGCTCACGAGGAGCGAGAGCTCGCCCGGCTCGAGGAAGACGGGCTGGTGGTTCGCGAAGCGGACCGGATCCGGATCACGCCCCGCGGACAGCTTCTCCTCCGCAGCGTCGCCGCCCCGTTCGACACCTACCACCGAGCGGATTCCCGGCTACACGCTCCAGCCGTGTGACCCTCCGCGGTCCGATCCCGAGCGAGACGCGACGACCGGGGCGCCCAGCGGATTCAGGCGACGGAGTCCCTCGCAGCTCGTCCCGAGCTCCGGGACCTGCCGCGAAGGTCGGTCTCGGTCACGATCCCGATCAGATGCCCGTCACTGTCGACCACCGGGAGGGAACGAAACCCCTTCTCCATCATCAGCGCCCTGGCCCGGGTCGTCGTGGTCTCCGGCGTCACGGTCACGACGGATCGGGACATGGACCGGCCGATGCGCTCTCCCGGCGAAAGAGTCAGCAATCCTTCCCCGACATCGCTGCTGGAGAGGACGCCGATGAGGTTGAGGTGCTCGTCGACGACTGGCAGGTGATGGAACGTCGCCCGGCGCATCTCCTCGAGCGCGGTTCCGACCGTGTCGGTGTCCCGAACGCAGATCAGCGCCGTCGACATCACATCGGCCACGCGAAGAGCAGATCTCATCGGCGTCTCCTCCACCGGAGTGGGTTGCATCATGGGTGCCAGGGAATCCCTCTCCGTCCCGATGGGCTAGGTCCGCAACGCTTGCGTCTGCCACGGTCCGGCGCGGAGCTACGACTTCCGCCCGCGCGACGCGAGGCTCGTGGTGATCTCGGTGCGCAGGTCGCGGAGCAGGCGCAGCAGCGTCGCCTCCGCAACCCGGTGCCCCACGGCGACGTCCAGGGCAGTCCCCACGGTTCCGAGCGGCGGACGGTAATGGCCGTGGAGGTCGAGCTGCGTCTCACCGGGGGAGAGCGGGTACGCGCTGAGCGTCGCCTCCATCGTCGGGAAGAAGCCGGCGCCCTGGGCGGCCTCCCAGGTG
Organism: uncultured Myxococcaceae bacterium; assembly: GCA_964507515.1. Taxonomy (GTDB): domain Bacteria; phylum Myxococcota; class Myxococcia; order Myxococcales; family Myxococcaceae; genus RPRB01. Next base: position 3,367 of record CAZDSB010000681.1, on the reverse strand, counting down.
AAGTCCAGCCGTGTCCGCGGCTCGCCGGTGGCGGAGAGCTCGTCCGCCATGAGGGTCAGCTGGAGGCGAACGTCCACGCCTACCTCCAGCGGGCCCACGTTCAGACGCAACGTGGCGATCAGCTCCCGCACGCGGTCGGCCGTGCTCGCCGTGGCGCGGCTGAAGATGGTCTTCGCGTCGGAGCGCAACAGGTTCCCCACCTGCTCGTAGGGGACGCTCACGTACTCGTAGCAGCGGACCTCGCGAGACTCCGGCATGGTTCCTCCGTGGCTCACACCGTGCAGCTCGCGTACCCGCGTGGCTTGCACGGGACACGCTCGTCGAGCCCGCAATCCTTGCGCGCCCGTCGAGGGGGCTCGCAGCTCCTGCAGTGGCTCTTGGCCACGCGGCGGACCGGATCGGAGTCGCGGGCGGCGTGCTCCATGCAGGGGCCACGGGGGGGAAGGAGCGCGACGATGTACAAGCACATCCTGGTCCCGACCGACGGCTCCGAGCTTTCCGACCGCGCGGTGACGGAGGCAATTGGCTTCGCGCGGTCCATCGGTGCCCGCATCACGTTTCTCACGGTCTCCCCTGCATTCCACCCCACCGGCTACGACCCGTTCGTGGTGACGGCGACCCCCCGGGAGTGGGAGCGCGCCTACCAGAACCGCGCGCGGGAGGTGCTGGGTGACGCGCGCGCCAGAGCCGTAGGGGCCGGAGTGACCAGCGATGTGATCTCGGCGGTGAACGACGCACCCTGGCAGGCGATCATCGAGACCGCGCAGCTGCAGGAGTGCGACCTGGTCTTCATGGCCTCCCACGGCCGGCGGGGAGTGGCGGGGATGCTCCTCGGCAGCGAGACGCAGCGGGTCCTCACCCACTGCAAGGTACCGGTCCTTGTCTATCGGTGACCCGTCGAAGGCCGGTCCAGGTCACCCATGACGGATCCGCTCGCCCCGTTCTTCCTCGGCGCCTACGGCGAGAACGACGACTTCTTCGAGAAGACGCTCCTCGAGCTCGTGCGGGATCACGTCTTCTGGCGTCGCAACTTCCATCCCGAGGACGAGCCTCCCATCGGAACCCATGACCAGTACACCCGCGCGTACCTCGACGGTTTGGCGCGGACGCGCCACGAGCTTCATCAGCTGACCGCTGCTCTGAAGCGGTCGGTTCCGGCGTTTCACCCGAGATACCTGGGCCACATGACGTCGGATCTGCTTCTTCCCGGCCTCATCGCCCAGCTGGTCACGACGCTCTACAACCCCAACAACGTCGTCGAGGACGTCGCGCCGATCACCATCCAGCTCGAGCTCGAGGTGGGTCGCCAGCTCGCGCGGATGCTCGGCCTGAACGCCGACCCACGGCACGAGCCCTGTGCGCTCGGTCATCTGACCTCGGGGGGGACCGTGGCCAACGACGAGGCGCTCTGGCTCGCACGTTCGGCACGGCTGTTTCCGCTCGCTCTCCGGGATGCGTCCGAGACGACCGGAATCTGGCTCCCGGAGGTGCCGGTGCGGCCGGGCAGCACCGATGCCGACCTGCTGGGGCTGGGGCCAGATGCTGCGCTGGCCCTCGCGCATCGGGTGGCTGCCTTCTGCGCTCGGGAGCAGAGGGGCGCCGAGCTGTTCCAGGCCCTCGCGGGGGCCCGGGTCGAGGAGCTGGGCATTGCCGCCTTCACCGAGCGCCATCCGTCGCTTCGCCGGATGGCGGTCGTCGTCCCCGCGACCGCCCACTACTCGTGGCACAAGGCCATGAGCCTGCTGGGGCTCGGCGGCGCCAACCTGATCGAGGTGCCGGTGAAGGAGGCCCGCCTCGACGCCGGGTCGCTGGAGCCCGTGCTCGCCGCACTCCGCAAGGAGGGCCGGCCGGTCCTGGCCGTGGTTGGCGTCTACGGCACGACCGAGTTCGGAACCATCGACTCGCTCCACGACGTGCTGGACCTCCGGCGACGCTTTCCCGGTCCCTGGGTCCACGTGGATGCAGCCTGGGGAGGCTACCTGCCCAGCGTGTTCCGCGGCCGAGACGGAGCCATGCTCCCGCGGGAGGACGTGCGCGATGGCTTCCGGCATTTCCCTTCCGAGCGCGTGTATCGCGCCACCGCGGCACTGGCGGAGGTCGATTCGGTCACCGTCGATCCGCACAAGCTCGGCTTCGTGCCATTCGGCGCCGGGGCCCTGGTGGTACGAGATCGGCGTGTCCTGGACCTGGTGCAGCAGGAGGCCCCGTACGTGTTCACCGGCCCACCCGCCGAGGACGACCGGCGTTACCGCAAGCTCGGCCGCTACATCCTCGAGGGCAGCAAGCCCGGAGCAGCAGCTGCGGCCTGCTACGTCAACCACCGCGTGCTCCCACTGGAGCGCGAGCACTTCGGTCGGCTCATGTCCCGGTCGGTGCAGACCTGTGAACGGCTGGTGGACCGGCTGCCACGACTTCGAGAAGCGCTCGCTCCCTGGGTCCGGCTCGCCGTGCCCTTCGAGCCGGATTGCAACCTGGTCTGTCTCGCCTTCAACCCGCGGGGGAATCTCTCCCTCGAGGCGGCGAACGCGTTCGCCCGCCAGCTCTTCGAGACGATCGACGTGCGGCCGGATCGGCCTGTCCAGCTCAAGGACTTCTTCGGGTCGTCCACCCGGCTTCCGCTCGATCACCTCGGCTCTCGAGAGCTTCAGCGAATCGGCGCGGAGCTCGAGCTGGACCTGTCCTCGGACCCGGACGACGACGAGCTCTTCCTGCTGCGCCACCCGCTGATGAATCCCTGGCTGCAGACGTCACCGGGGCCGGGTGAGCCGAGCTACGTCGAGGCGTACTGTCACTTCCTCGTGAAGCAGGTGAAGGCGTTGCTGGAGCGGTCCTGAACGGCAAGTCACGTCAACGACTGCGGCGAAGAGGCATTCTGAACATCACCCCTTCCCCGGCGGCCCCGGGCTGACGAAACTCACGACCCGGGACCCATGCGGAAGCGCAAGACGGCCAACGAGGAGCTCTTCGAGCTCGTCCTGAGGCACTGGCAGTCGCTCCCGTCGGAACGGGAGAAGGCGAGCTTCTTCGTCGAGGTGGTCCTCCGCGACGAGCGCTTCACGGATCTGCTCCCCTTCATGGTCGACGCAGCGCTGAAGGAGCTCGACCGGAAGCAGGCGCCGCGCTCCGCGCCGGGCCGAAGCAAGCTCACCGCCGCCCGGGAGAAGCGCGTCCGCGAGGCGTTCTCGGACGCAGCGCACGAGTGGGAGCGGGAGCATCCCGGTGCCTCGGGGCTCGCCGACGCGCAGCGAGCCTGGCGCTATGCCGTGGGCCGGGCCGGCGCGAGGACCGGCGCCGACCGGAAGACCATCACGCGGCGTTTCCCCGACCCCGTCGCGACAGCACGCGCCCGCGTCCGCGCGCACGTCCA
>CAZDSB010000680.1:0-12086 GCA_964507515.1 uncultured Myxococcaceae bacterium | reverse complement strand
TGCACAAGCTCATCGAGCAGGTGCCGCTGGACGCGTGGTGGAACATCTCCACCAGCCAGTTCATCTCGCTGGTGATGTTCGCCCTGGGCGTGACGCTCCTGGTCCGGGGGGCATCGGCGAGCCGGCACCTGCCGGCCGCCCCGGGCGCCCAGCCGGCCTGAATGGCCGGTACCATCCCGGGGGCGCGTGCCTGGTGAAGGGCAGGGGCCCACCTGGTGCGACTTGCGCAGGGCGCGGATGACTTGAAATCCTGAGGCGTCCCGATGCCTCCTCCCTCGCGTCCCGAGGACCGCGCGAAGTCCAGTGCCGCCGCGGCCACCGCGAGCTGGGCGGAGGTTTCCCTGGAGGTCGACTCCGTCGAGGCGCTCTTCCACGCGGTCCGGGGGCAGTACGAGCAGTACTTCCTCGGGATGGAGAAGCGGCCCCCGTCGAAGGCCCACGAGCAGTTCAAGAAGCGGCTCGCGGCCTTGCGGACCATCCCGTCGCGGAACTCGGCGCTGTCGTTCCGGATCCAGTCGTTGCAGGCGACCGCGGCGACGTACGAGCGGCTCTGGATGAGGACGCTCCAGGAGATGGAGGACGGCACGTACAAGCGCGACGTCTTCAAGGCGCGGATGCGCCGGAAGAGCGCGCCCGAGGTGCCGGCCAAGGCTCCAGCCCCGCCGTCCGAGGGTTCTGCCGCGGCGGCCGGGACGAAGCCGGCCAAGACCGGAAAGACCGCGGCGGTCCAGGAGACCTCGCCCAAGACACCGCCGTCCGAGCCGCAGATCCACATCGCCGGGACGGCGCCGCCGGACCCGCTCGCCGAGACGCGTCTGCGGAGCGTGTACCGCGCCTACGTGGAGGCGAAGCGGAAGTGCAACGAGGACACCACGCGCCTGTCGTTCGACGCGGTGGTGGCGAGCCTCAAGCGGCAGGTCCCCGAGCTGCTCGAGCGGCACAAGGTTCGCGACGTCGAGTACCGCGTGTTCGTGAAGGACGGGAAGGCGATCCTCCGCGCGGTGCCGAAGGTCTGAAGGTGGGTTCGGAAACTCGCGTGGGGTCGGTCCCCGCCATCACGCCGCGCTTTCCCTGCCGGCCCAGCGGCCTGCTGGGGGGACCGACCACCAGCGCGTGACGAGGCTTAGCACCTCGGGGGCACATGACCAGTTGGGATCTTCGTTCCACATCGCGGGTGGAAGATTCCGATTTTCGACCCGGCGGACTGCTCTGGGCGGGGACGACCGACGCAGATCTCACGTAACGAACGGTCGGTAACGACGTCCGTGGACACGTCTCGAGCTGTCGCGTCGCGAGGTGCAGGCGCCTCGGACGTCACGAAAGGTAACGTGGCACCGTGTGCCTCGATCCCGGCAGGTCGGGTCGGTCAGTCACGAGGTGTTTGATCTCTCGACGCGTGACGCCTGGACGCGCCGTCGGGAGGCCCGCCGGTGGTTCTTCGCGACTGCGAGCCGCGAGCGAGTGCCGGGCGTCCGGCCTGGGAACGACGTGGCGGTCACCAGCGGCCCGCGAGGTGTCAGGCACCGCGTCGGGGTTGGCGCCGATCTCCACCGCGCCCGAAACGCGGTGTCGAGGAACGAGGTGTCTGGCACCTCGTCGCGGCACCTCGTCGCGGCTAGCTCGTCGCGGACGCGTCGACCGGCATCGCGGAGGGCCCGGCGACTGCGAGCCTCGTCGATCACTTCGACGCGCGTCGTTCTGTCCGTCGTCCCGGAAGCGGACGGGTCTGCGCACACCCTGGGTCGCGAATACTCGCGTCGTCGACTGCGAGACGTTGGGAGGCCGCGAAGTCGTGTGCCTGCCACCTCGGGTACCAAGGTGAGGTGCGCAGGGTCAGTGTGCTCTCTAGGTTTCCTGCCGAGTGATGCGAACCGGTCTCACCCTCTTCGTCCTCTGCGTCTCTGCCTGCGGGATCTCTCCGGCGGAGGAGCGCGCGCGCCGCGACGCGCTGGCCGCGGAGGGACGGGCGCTCGAGCTCGCCGCCGATGCGGTGGAGGCACGACTGCTCGCGGGCGAGGCGCGGCTCGCGGTGTGGCACGAGCTCGCGGCGCGCCACCAACAAGTGTCCGAGGTCTCGTGCCGCGTCGCCGATGCTCACTTCCAGGACATGACCCGTCTCTTCGAGGAGCAGGCGGAGAAGGGACGCGGAATGCGCCGCGCCCGCGGCTGGGCGAACGCGGCAGAGCCACCCGGTGGGATCGGTGGCCCGCGCGTGCCGATCGTCGACGCGCGCTGATGTGGTGAACGGTACACGCCCGTGCTCAAGTTGAGCGCGGTGCGACCTCGTTGCGTGGTCCAGGGTGCCTTCCTTGCCGCGGTCCTGCTCCTGGGCTGTGATGGCGGCCCGTGCAAGGCGACCAAGTCGGCCGTCACTGGCCTGGATGGAGGACAGGTTCGCTGTGTGCGGCCCGAGGACTGTCCGCTGACCGGGAACCTCGCGATCTGCGCCGACACCAGCGAGCCGAACCTGCCGACCCAGTCGTGCGTGCGCTGCGAGGAGACCCTCTGCGTGAAGTACGCCTGCTCGCAGTAGCGCTGCTCGCGGTGCTCGCTGCCTGCTCCCGCTCTGGACCCGAGCACCTCGCACGCGCTCGCGAGCTCGTCTACGCCCGGAAGCCTCAGGCTGCGCTGCGCGAGTACCGATCGGCGCTGGACGCGGTGGAGAAGTCCGATGGGCCCGAGACGGTGCGCATCCGGGCGCAGGCGCTGCGGGGCGCCGCGGACGTGTACTGGCTCGAGCTGCATGACGTGCCCAAGGCCGTGAGCGTCTACCGCGAGCTCGTCGCCCAGGCCCCCGACGCGCCTGAGACGGCGGAGGGCCACGTGGTGCTCGCCGGAATCCTCGAGTCGCACTACCGGGATCTGCGTGGCGCCATCTCCGAGCTGACCGCCGCGCTCGCTCGCGATCCACCGACCGCGTCCGACCTGCGCTACCACGTCGCGAAGCTCTACTTCGAGCTGGGTGACTACCAGCAGTCCGAGCTCGAGGCCCGCACGCTGATCGCGAAGTTTCCGACCAGCCCTCTGGTGGACGACGGGTGGATGCTGGTCGGCCAGTCGCTCTCGATGCGCGAGGGAATGCGGGCCGAGGCGATGAAGGCGTTCTCGACGCTGATCGAGAAGTTCCCGAGCTCGGAGCTCGTTCCGCACGCGCTCTTCGAGCTGGGAAAGCTCCGCGGAGAGGCGGGCGACGACGCAGGGGCGATTCAGGCATGGGTCCAGGCGCTCGAGCGGCACCCGGACCCGCAGGTCGTGCAGAGCGCCATCGCCCGGACGCGCAAGCGCATCGGCGAGACGACTCCGCGCGGAGTGGGCGCCCGCGAGGCGTTCCAGCGCCCCGAGGCCCGTCACGTGGTGCAGGCCCGCACGTCGCTGGAGGCCGCGGGCGGAACCGCGGAAGCGGCCGCGCGCGAGCACGGCGACTAGGAGCCGGGACCACCCTCCTGGTCGTTTCTCGCTGACCCTGGCGACCGAACTCAGCGTCTTCTCGCAGCAGCCGTTGCAACGGTGTGCGAGCGTCCGGTGGCCCCGGTCTGTTATGCCGGGCGCGAACCGTCCATCGACCCCGGAGGAATCGCACCGTGAAGCGACACCTGGCCCGCGTCCTCACCGTCCTGCTCTCTTGCACCTCGCTCGTCGCCGTCGCCCAGAACGCCTCGTCCTCGGTTCCGCCGCAGGTCGGCGGGAGCGCGAAGACGCAGCTCACCTGGTTCGGGCACGCCGCGTTCCGGCTCGTGACTCCCTCCGGGAAGGTGATCCTCATCGACCCGTGGATCACCAATCCGCTCAACCCGAAGGGGAAGGACGATCTTGCCGATCTCAAGAAGGTGGACCTGATCCTCGTCTCCCACGGCCATGCGGACCACGTCGGTGACGCGGTGGAGATCGCCAAGCGGACCAAGTCGCGGCTGGTGACCAGCTTCGATCAGGCGCAGGCGTATGCGCGCTACCTCGGGTTCCCGTCCGAGAACTTCGGGTTCGACTCGGTCGGAAACGTCGGAGGGACGCTGTCCTTCTTCGATGGCGAGGTGAAGGTCACGCTCGTCAATGCGGTCCACGGCTCGACGCTGACCGCCAAGGAGAGGGTCGCCGACGTCCCGTACCCTGCCGGCAACCCGGTCGGCTTCGTGATCGCCGTCCGGAACGGCCCGACCATCTACCACACGGGCGACACCGACGAATTCATGGACATGCAGCTCCTCAAGTCGATGAAGATCACCATGATGCTCGCCTGCATCGGAGATCACTTCACCATGGGCCCGGATCGCGCCGCCGATGCGGTGTCGATGGTCCAGCCGGAGAAGGTCGTTCCGATGCACTACGCGACCTTCCCGGTGCTGACCGGAACGCCCGCGCAGTTCGCCGCCGCGCTGAAGGCCAAGGGTCTGCTGAGCCGCTACCAGCCGATGCAGCTCCGGGAGACGCTGGAGCTCTGATGAGCGTCGAGCGAGCCGGCAGCCAGCGCCTCTTCGATCGTGCGAGGAGGGTCATTCCCGGAGGGGTGAACTCGCCGGTCCGCGCCTTTCGCGGAGTTGGTGGGACGCCGGTCTTCTTCAAGGAGGGGCGCGGTGCCTGGCTCACCGACGTGGACGGCCACCGCTACGTGGATCACGTCAGCAGCTGGGGGCCGCTGATCCTCGGCCACGCCTACCCGCCCATCGTCGACGCGGTCACGACCGCCACCCACGCCGGCACCAGCTTCGGTGCGCCGCATCCGGGCGAGGTGGATCTCGCCGAGCTGATCTGCCAGCGGATGCCGGCGGTGGAAGAGGTCCGACTCACCTCGTCCGGCACCGAGTCGACCCTCGCTGCGCTCCGGGTTGCCCGCGCGTACACGGGCCGCGAGGTGCTGGTGAAGTTCGAGGGCTGCTACCACGGCGCCGGCGACCCGTTCCTGGTCAAGGCGGGGAGCGGCGTGGAGACGCTCGGTCTGCCCGACTCTCCCGGGGTGCCGCGCTCGCTCGCCGCGCTCACCCTGACCTTGCCCTTCAACGATCTCGCCGCCGCGCGCGAGCTCTTCTCGCGGAAGGGAAAGGAGATCGCGGCGGTCATCGTCGAGCCGGTCGTCGGAAACATGGGGGTGCTGGTCCCCCGGGCCGGGTTCCTCGAGGGCCTGGCCGACCTCTGTCGCGAGGCCGGAGCGCTGCTGATCTTCGACGAGGTGATGACCGGCTTCCGCCTCGCGAAGGGTGGGGCGCAGGAGCTGTTCGGTCTCACCCCGGACCTCACCACCATGGGAAAGGTGATCGGCGGAGGGTTGCCGGTCGGAGCGTACGGCGGACGACGCGCGATCATGGAGACGGTCGCGCCGGCGGGGCCGGTGTACCAGGCGGGCACGCTCTCCGGGAATCCGCTGGCCGTCGCCGCGGGGCTCGCCTGTGTGCGCGCGCTCGGGGAGCCGGGCATCTACGAGAAGCTGGAGCGGACCTCCCGGGCCCTGACCGACGGGCTCGTCGCCGAGGCGCGTGAGGCCCGGGTTCCGGTGACGCTGAACCGGGTGGGCAGCATGTGGACCCTCTTCTTCACCGAGGGGCCGGTGTTCGACTACCCGAGCGCCAAGCGCGCGGACACGAAGCGATTCGGAGCCTTCTTCCACGCGCTGCTCGACCGGGGCGTGTACCTGCCGCCCAGCCAGTTCGAGGCCGCGTTCGTGTCCCTGGCCATGGGCGAGCGCGAGGTCGAGCACACCCTGGCCGCCGCCCGCCAGGCCTTCCGGGCCCTCTAGCCCGCGACGGGGTGCCCCCCGACGAGGTGCCCCGACGATGTGCCAGACACCTCGTGACGCGCCACTCGTGACCCCCAGAAGGCGGCCTGGACCCCAGTCATCCTGCGCTGTTGCGCCTCCCTCCCCCCGGTGCTACACGCCCGCCGGTTCTTTGGAAGACGGGCGCAAAAAGGACGAGGACGGGAGCGAGCTGAGCCCCCAGGCCCGCGCGGAGCAGGCGGCGGCGCCCTGGCTCAGCGCGATCTGGCGGGTCGTGGGCGGCATTCTGGTCGGTGGCGGTGCCGGGTGGTTCATCGACGGCAAGCTCCACAGCTCTCCCTGGGGGCTGATCGTCGGGCTGTTCGTGGGAATGGGAGCGGGGTTCTATGGGCTCATCCAGGCCCTGAACTCGATGAAGAAGCCATGAGGCTGCTCGCCTTCATGGGCCTCGTGCTCCTCGTCGGCGCGCTGGGTTGGTGGGCGACGAGCACGCAGGCGACGCACGCGGGGGTCGTGGTCTCGGTGGCGGCGAGCGTGGTCGCGCTCGTGGGGATGGCGCTCGCCCTCCGGCGCAGCATGCTCGTCGCGCTGTGGATCAGCGTGGCGGGGATGGTGGTGCGACTCGCGGCGTGGTTCGCCGGGTACCGCTGGGTGCGAGTACAGCACGACGACGTGAGGGCCTACACCTTCGCGTTCTTCGGAGTGTTCGTGGTGGCGCTGTGCCTCGAAATGACATACGTGCTGGCCGCCGCGCGGGGCCAGCGGCGAGGAGCGACGTGATGCGGCGGTGGTTGTGGTGCGCAGTGCTGGCAGTGTCGATGGCCGCTCGGGCCCAGGAGGGCCATGCGCCGGCCCACGATGCCGAGCCTGCGTCCGCCGGCGCGGGTCACGCCGCCGGCCACGAGGAGAAGGTCGACACCACCACCTACATCCTCGAGCACGTCGCGGACTCGGACGAGGTCGGCTTCCAGGTCCCGCTCTCCGACAAGGAGTTCGTCATCCACTTTCCGGTGTGGCGCATTCCGCTGAAGGCGGGGGCCTGCCCCGCGAATCTCGAGACCCCGGCGAGCACGACCGCGGGCTGCCTCGACATCTCCCTCACCAAGCACGCCTTCTGGATGATGGTCGGGGCGCTGGTCATGGTCCTGCTCTTCGCGTTCGGGGCGAACCGGAACCCGAAGCAGCCCGTCCCGCATGGCGCGCGCCAGAACATCCTCGAGATGCTGGTGCTGTTCGTCCGCAACGAGATCGCCATCCCGAACATCGGCGCCGAGGCCGGGCCGCGCTACGTGTCGTATCTGCTCTCGGTCTTCTTCTTCGTCCTCACCCTCAACCTCCTCGGCCTGGTGCCCTGGGCATCCACCGCGACCGGGAACCTCGGGGTGACGCTGGCGCTCGCGCTCTGCACCTTCATCCTGACCCAGATCGCCGGCATCCGTGCCGCGGGGCTCGGCGGCTACCTGGCGCACCTGACCGCCGGCTCGCCGTGGTGGATCTGGATCATCATGGTCCCGGTGGAGATCCTCGGGCTCTTCACGAAGCCCTTCGCGCTGATGCTCCGGCTCTTCGCGAACATGCTCGCCGGGCACATCGTGCTCTTCAGCCTGATCGGGCTGATCTTCATCCTCGGGCACGTGGTGGTCTCGGTGGTGGCGGTGCCCTTCGGCATCTTCATCTACCTGCTCGAGCTCTTCGTGGCGTTCCTGCAGGCGTACATCTTCGCGATGCTCTCGGCGCTCTACATCGGGATGAGCGAGGCCATGGCTCACCACGACGAGCATCCGCACGACGAGCACGGTGAGGCCCACCCAGCCGGGTGAAACGTCTTCAAGCTACCCCGCGGCCGATAAGCCCCGCGGGAGGTCGTCCAAAAGGGAATCCACGACCCCCCCACAAGCGGGTCCAGACGTCGAAAGTTAGAAAAGAACAGTCATGACCAACCTCGCGTTCTCCTACCTCTCCGCCGGCTTCGGCGCCGGCCTCAGCGTCATCGGCGTGGGAATCGGCATCGGCCGCCTCGCCGCGGCCGCGCTCGATGCGACTGGCCGTCAGCCCTCGTCCACCAACGACCTCCGCACCACCATGCTGATCGCCGCGGCGCTCATCGAAGGTGTCGGTCTGTTCGGACTGGTCCTCAGCATCCTGCTCGCGACCAAGGCCTGATCCTCAGAAGACCCGCCATGCCCATCGTCCTCGCCGTCTCCGACCTCGTCGCCGTCCGCCCCGGCCTCATCTTCTGGACGCTGGTCACCTTCATCCTGGTGGCCCTGCTGCTCCGTCGCATCGCCTGGGGGCCCATCCTCAAGGTGGTGGACGAGCGGGAGAAGGCGATCGCCGCGTCCATCGAGTCGGCGAAGCGCGAGCGCGCCGAGGCCGAGCGTCTCCTCGCCGAGCAGAAGGAAGCCATCCAGAAGGCCCGGGCCGAGGCCGCGGACATGATGCGGCGGAACGCCGAGGACGTGGAGAAGCTCCGCAACGACCTGATATCCAAGGCGCGCGCCGAGGCCGAGAAGCAGAAGCACGACGCGCTCCGGGAGATCGAGGCCGAGCGCAGCCGGGCGGTGAACGACGTGAAGAAGGTCGCGGCGGATCTGGCCATCCAGATCACCGAGAAGCTGCTCAACAAGCAGCTCGACGACAAGACGCAGAAGGATCTGGCCAACCAGTACCTGGCCGAGGTCTCACGGACTGCGGGCGCTCCGTCCCGGCCCGAGTCCGTCTAGAGCGGTCAGAAGCAAGACGTGGCTCTCGGAATCGGCATCGTCGGACTGCCCAACGTGGGCAAGTCCACGCTCTTCAACGCCCTCTCCTCTGCGGGTGCGCAGGCGGCGAACTACCCGTTCTGCACCATCGAGCCCAACGTGGGCGTCGTGCCGGTGCCGGACGAGCGGCTGGACCAGCTCTCCGCCCTGGTGAAGCCGCAGAAGACCATCCCCACCTCCCTGGAGTTCGTGGACATCGCCGGTCTCGTCCGCGGGGCGAGCAAGGGCGAAGGACTCGGCAACCAGTTCCTGGCCAACATCCGGCAGGTGGACGCGGTGCTGCACGTGCTCCGCTGCTTCGAGGACCCGAACGTCACCCACGTCGAGGGCGGCGTGGATCCGAGGCGCGACCGCGACATCGTGGACACCGAGCTCTGTCTCAAGGACCTCGAGACGGTGGACAAGCGCCGCGAGCGCGCACAGCGGAACGCCAAGGCCGGCGGGAAGGCGGGGGACGAGGCGAAGGCCGAGCTGGCCCTGCTGGACAAGGTGAAGGCCGGTCTGGATTCGGGCATCACCGTGCGTGCCCAGAAGCTGTCGACGGACGAGCACAAGCAGCTCCGCGAGCTGTTCCTCCTGACCGACAAGCCTGTCCTCTACGTCGCGAACATCGGCGAGTCGCAGCTGGGCAAGGAGGAGACCGACGCGCACGTGGCCGCGGTCCGCGAGCTGGCGAGGACCGAGGGCGCGGAGATGGTCGCGCTCGCCGCGGGCATCGAGGCGGAGATCCAGCAGCTTCCTCCGGAGGAGCGGCCCGGCTTCCTGACGTCGGTCGGCCTCTCCGAGCCCGGGCTGCACAAGGTGGTCCGTGCCGGCTACCGGATGCTGGGCCTCCAGACGTTCTTCACCGTCGGCGAGCAGGAATGCCGCGCCTGGACCTTCCACAAGGGCGCGAAGGCGCCGGAGGCGGCGGGGGTCATCCACTCGGACTTCGAGCGTGGCTTCATCAAGGCCGAGGTCTTCGACTGGAAGGACCTGATCCGCCTGGGGAGCGAGGCCGCCGTCCGGGAGAAGGGACTCCTCCGGATCGAGGGCAAGGAGTACGTCGTCCGCGACGGCGACTGCATGCACTTCCGGTTCAACGTCTGAAGAGGCGGCGCAGAATCTGCGCCAGCGCGCGTGTCAACGTGCCCAAACGTTCACGGGCGCGGTTGACCCGGGACGGAGACACGCCTCCTCATACCGCCGCGCTCGATTCCGAACACGGCGGGCCATACAGTTCAACGTGCGGTGACGCTCCCCGAAACGGCCTGGCTGAGGCGTGCGATCGACGCGCTCATCGGACAGATCGGTCCCGAGACCGACCAGCTGATCCTCCGTGCACGCGCCTCGGGCGAGCGATGGGTCGCCGGGGTCCGGCTCATCCTGTTCGCGGGGTTGAGCGCGCTGGTCGTCTCGGTTGCCCCCGCGCAGCGCTGGACGGGTCTGACGTTGCTCCTGCTGGTGGGGCTCCTGCACGCTCTGCTGCTCGCCTGGCTCGCGTTTCGGGTCGCCGAGCCCTGGGTCCCATGGTTGAGCTGTGCGGCGGACGTGACGCTCACCACCGCATGGATGATCTTCGTGCTTCGCCACGGCGGAGCCACGGCGGTGAGCAACGCTCTGACGTTCTACGAGATCTACTTCCTGGTCATCATGAGCGCGGGGCTGCGCTACGACTGGCGCCTCTGCATCTGGACCTCGGGTCTGTGCATCGTCGAGCTTGGGCTGCTGCTCTTCCTGCTCGCGGGCAGGCTCGGCCTCGAAGCTCCCGTCCAGAGCGGCTTCGCTCCGACCGGCCAGGTGGTGCGGTTCGTGCTGCTGGCCCTCGGAGGAGTCGTCATGTCCGCGGTGGCACAGCGGGCGAAGCGGCTCCGGCTCATGGTCGGCGTGGACCACCTCACCGGCCTGTCGCAGCGAGCCCCGTTCGTCGAGCGGATCGACGAGGAGCTGGCCCGCGCCCGTCGACGCGGCGTCCCCCTCAGCGTCGCGATCCTCGACCTGGACGGATTCAAGGCCTTCAACGACACCTTCGGACACCCCGTGGGAGACCGCGCGCTCCAGGCGGTGGCCACCCGGCTCCGCTCCTCGGTGCGCAAGAGCGATCTCGTCGCCCGCTTCGGGGGCGAGGAGTTCGTGGTGGCCTTCCCCGAGACCGCGGTCGAGCAGGCCCACCAGCGCGTCGAGCACATCCGGAAGGAGCTCGCGCGCGTCAGCATCCAGGTCGGGCGGGGCGAGCAGCGACAGGTCACGGTGAGCGCGGGCCTGGGAAGCTGGCCCGCCGATGGCGAGACGTTCGACGCGGTTCTGACCAGCGCGGATGCGCGCCTGTACGAGGCGAAGCGGCGGGGGAAGAACCGGGTGGTCGCCCCCGGCACGGCCTTCTTCGACCGCGACCCGCCGTCCGGGGCCTCCCCCGAGCCGCTCAGCTGAGCCGCATGGGGGCGCTCTTCGCTGGCCGCGTCCTCGAGGAGTTGCGCCTGCCCGTCCCACAGGGCACACCTATGCGCCCATGACCCTCAAGGCCGAGCTCCAGCGTCTGGGCCTGCTCACCGATGGCGCCCACGTTCCGCCAGAACAGCACCTCCTCGCGCTCTGCGACGCCGGCGCCCTCGACGGCGGGCTCTCCATCGCGCTGGACCTCCGGCCGGACGAGCTCATCGGCCCGCTCTGCGAGCGGATCGGCGGCTCGGCCCGGCTCCTCAAGGTCCTCGATGTCCGCGAGGACCCCGAGGTCGCACTGATCGTCGATGCCGGGCGCGGCCAGGAGGCCTGGGAGGTCCGCGAGCCGCGCGACCTCGTCGAGCGCTGCAACGAGGAGTTCCGCGACGATGCCGAGGCGCGGGTGGTGGCGGTGCTCGGGGAGTGGGAGGACTCACTTCAGCTCTGGTGCATCCCCAGGCGCGCGCTGTCCTCCCTGCTCCGCGCGCCGTTCTTCCAGGCGGAGAACCGAGCTCGGCTCTCCGCCCTTCCGCCAGCTAGCCGCGGATCTCGATGACGGGCGACACCAGCGCGCTGCGCCCGTGCTTGGCGATGTCATGATGCGCCTGGGCGGCCTCGCCGAACAGCGCAGCCGCCCCGAGCACGTAGAACAACGCGAGGGTCGCGAGCAGCAGCGGCAGCGCGACGAAGGCGAAACGCTTTTCCGAGATGATCGAGTTCATGACTGCTCTTCCGTTCCTTCCCTCAGCGGCGGCTTTCTCTGCCCGCCGTGCCCTGAAGACGACCACCGTCACCGGCGATTGCGATGGGGCCCTGGAAGGGTTCCTTTCCGGGCAGTTACCTGCTCGTCCCGGGGCCGCGGCGCATGCAGGAAAGGCCTGTACCCGTTAGCCCTCCGGGCCACTGTATGAGCCCCCGCCGTCGCTACGTTTTTCTCGCACCCTTCCTCACCGCGCTCGGGGTGTTCGCGCTTCTTCACGTGTATGTCGCGCACCGCCTGTTCGTGGCGACGTCGCTTCCTGCCGTGCTGGCCACGGGCGGCTGCGTGCTCCTCGCCCTGCTGGTCGTCCTCGTTCCGGTGGGTTTCTTCTTCAGCCGGCGCGACCGTGGATGGCCGAGCCACGTGTTTCCGCCGCTGGCGATCGGGTGGCTCGGCGTCTCGGGCATCCTGCTCACGGTCACCGTCGTCACGGATCTGGGAC
>CAZDSB010000679.1:0-6194 GCA_964507515.1 uncultured Myxococcaceae bacterium | reverse complement strand
TCGGCTACTTCGTCGAGTACTCGGGGATGAAGTTCGGCCTGTTCATGATCTCCGAGTTCGCCGAGGTGGTCATCCTCGCGGCGATCACGACCGCGCTGTTCCTCGGCGGATGGAACATCGGCTTCGGGTTCGACTCGACGCTGACCCGTGAGCTCACCCGGGCGGACCTGGGATGGCTGCTCGGCGCGATCTACGCGACCATCTTCTGGGTCAAGGTCCTCGTCCTCTGCTACGTCCAGCTGGCGATCCGCTGGACCTTCCCCCGCTTCCGCTACGACCAGATCCAGACCCTCGGCTGGAAGATGCTGCTCCCGCTGGCGCTGGCGAACATCTTCATCACCGGCGCGCTGATCCTCCTCGATCCCTCGCTGCGCAGCCTGGCGGTGGTGGGCATCGTGGAGATCGGCTTCATGCTGGCGCTCACCCTGAAGCGTGCCGAGCCGGCCGGCGGGCACGACGCCCATGACGCACACGCTGCGCCCGACGCGCACGGCCACGCGCCTGCCCCCCTGCCGGGTGCGGCCGCCGCGTCTCACCATTAGGCTCCCGGGAACCAGAGATGGCCTACAAGGCGACCAAGAACCCGACGTCGGACCTGAGAGAGCGGCTCTTCATTCCCGAGCTGCTCCGCGGCCTGGCGATCACGACCCGCCACTTCCTGCGGAACCTCTTCAACCCCCGCGACACCAACGTCCAGGTCGTCGACAGGAAGGGGGCGAACCTCGTCTCCACCGTCAGCTACCCGGAGGAGAAGACCCCCTACCCGCCCGGGTACCGTGGTCTTCACCGGCTCGTGCCCAGAGACGACGGCAAGCCGCGCTGCGTGGCTTGCTACATGTGCGCCACCATCTGCCCGGCCCAGTGCATCTACATCGAGGCGGGTGAGTACGAGACGGGGGATCCCGCGGGCGAGAGCCGGGTGATCGAGAAGTTCCCGACCCAGTTCGTCATCGACGAGCTCCGGTGCATCGTCTGCGGGCTGTGCGTGGACGCGTGTCCGAAGGACGCGATCCGGATGGACACCGGGCTCCACGTGCCGTCGGAATACACCCGGTCCGGGTTCGTCTGGGACATTCCGAAGCTGCTCCAGGGGCCGGCGGTGAGCCATCCGTCGGACCCATGGAACAAGCGGCCGGGATCGGCCCCGCCGCAGCACCAGCACCGCGAGGCGCATACGCGGATCGGCGAGGGGCTGGTGCCGCTGAAGCTGCCCGGAGAGCCGCACAAGCGGACCGAGGTGACGGATCAGCCGATCCCGGTCACCAGGTTCCTGAAGGAGTAGGCGGCGAGGCCGGTCGGTTTCCCGCCGTTGCACCCGCGTGGCGCGACGAGGCGAGGCGTGGGACAGTCGCCAAGCCCGTGGGTTGCGATTCCGAGTCGCGCCCACGGACACTCGAGTTCCTGAAAGCCTCCGGGCAGCATCCCGGAAGGAGGACCGATGACGGTTACCCAGGTCGGCGCGCGACCGAGCATCGCCGCGGAGCACGCGTTCTTCGGGGCCATGTCGTTCACCCTTCTCCTGGTGGTCTGTTCCGGATTCTCGCGAACCTTCTTCCTGCATCACTGGTTCCCGGAGGTGCGCGCGCCGGCGGAACCGTTCTTCGCGGTCCACGGGATCGTCTTCCTCACCTGGTTCGTCCTGCTCTCGGTCCAGTCCGCTCTCATTGCGCAGCGGCGGGTCGCGCTCCACCAGCGCCTCGGCGTTCTCGGAGGCGTGCTGGCCACGGTGATGGTGGTCCTGGGCATCATCGGAGCGGTGATCTCTGCGCGCCGCCCGGGTGGCTTCACCGGAGTGCCGGTGCCTCCACAGCAGTTCATGGCCATCCCCTTCTTCGACATGGTGGTCTTCTCCTCCATCATCGGAACGGGGTTCGCGCTCCGCCGGGACCGAGCGACCCACAAGCGGCTGATGCTGATCGGGTCCATCGCGCTCATCACCGCCGCCCTCGCGCGCTGGCCTCCCCTTTTCCGCGCGGGTCCGCCCGCGTTCTTCGGGGTCACCGACCTGTTCCTGCTCCCGCTCATCGCCTGGGACATCGTCAGTCGACGAAGGCTCCATCCAGCCACGCTCTGGGCCGGGCTGGGGCTGGTGATCTCCCAGCCGCTCCGCCTCATCGTCTCGGGGACGTCTGCCTGGCTCAGCATCGCCGGCTGGCTGAGCTCCCTGCCGGGCTAGGCACGGAGATTCTCGAGGCGGCTCTTCGCTACTCGGCCGCGACGGCCCGCCCCCGGGAGGCGAGCTCGTCCCGCACCCCCGCCAGCAGCGCGTAGCTGCGCAGCCGGGCGGCGTGATCGTGGATCTGCCCGGAGACGATGAGCTCGTCGGCCTGGGTGCGGGCGAGGAACTGCGCCACGCCGCGGCGGACCGTCTCCGGCGACCCCACGAAGGCGCAGGAGAGCGCCTCGGCGAGCAGCTCACGCTCGACCGGCGTGAGGCTCTCCTCGAAGCCCTCGCGCGGCCGCGGAAGCCGGCCCGCCCGGTTGCTGCGGAGGTTCAGGAAGCCCTGCTGGAGCGACGAGAAGTGGAAGCGCGCCTCGGCGTCCGTGGGCGCGACCACGATCGTCGAGCCGACCATCACCCGGGGCGCGGACAGCCACCGCGAGGGCTCGAACTTGCTGCGGTAGACCGCGAGCGCCTCCATCAGCTGCGCCGGCGCGAAGTGCGACGCGAATGCGAAGGGCAGCCCCAGAGCGGCCGCGAGCGAGGCGCCGAAGAGGCTCGAGCCGAGGATCCACACCGGGACCTCCGTGCCCTCGCCGGGGACGGCGTGCACCCGCTGCCCGGGACGCGGCTGGCCGAGGTAGGTCATCAGCTCGACCACGTCCTGCGGGAACTGGTCCGAGTCGCCCGTCAGATTCCGGCGCAGCGCGTACGCCGTTCGCGGATCCGTTCCCGGCGCCCGGCCGAGCCCCAGGTCGATGCGGCCGGGGAAGAGCGTCGCCAGCGTGCCGAACTGCTCGGCGATGACCAGCGGCGAATGGTTGGGGAGCATGATGCCACCCGCGCCCACGCGGATGGTCGACGTCCCGGCGGCCACGTGACCGATGACCAGCGAGGTCGCCGAGCTGGCGATGCCCGGCATGTTGTGATGCTCGGCCAGCCAGTAGCGGAGGTAGCCGAGTCGCTCAGCGTGCCGTGCCAGCTCCACCGAGTTCCGGAGCGTCTGCGCGGCATCGCCTCCCTCGCAGATCGGCGCGAGATCGAGGACCGAGAACGGAGGCACGGGGCTCGGCATGGCCCGTGGGGATTAACGGTCTCCCCCCGGCGACGCCGTCAGGTCGCCCGGTGAACGCCGGCGTAGAGCCCGGCGAGGACCACGTCGGCCGCCGCGCAGAAGGATGGGTACCAGCGAGGCACAGCCTTGCTGATGCGCCCGTCGTGGTGCGCGGCATCCCAGCCCGCGTGAAGCAGCAGCGCCAGCGGGAGGAGCCAGGGGTTCGACGTCCCTCCGATCACCGCGAGGAACAGCATCACCGTCCCGCCGGCCACCTCGATGACCGCCGACCGCGTTCCGGAGACGAGGCCGAACCCGATGTAGATCGCGCCGATCCAGGCGACAAGCGCGGCCTCGAACCAGAGACGCCAGGACGGCGGGAGGAGCAGCTGGCCGATGGCCACGCCCGCGGCGCCCAGGACCACGCCGACGAGCATCTCCCGCCAGCGGGAGAGGACCGCGCTCACGTCGCTCCGAGCGCCCGCGCGACATGGAAGGTCAGCACCGCACCAACATAGGCGAAGGTCGTCATCGAGACGAAGGCGAGAACCGGAGCTCGCGAGCTTCCGGTCTCCTTGCGCATCACGGCGAGCGTCGACGCGCACTGGAGCGAGGTCGCGTAGAAGAACAGCAGCGCGAGCGCCGCCGCCAGTCCCATCCCGCCGAGGTGGAGCTGGGTCGAGAGCGCGCCGAGCTGCGTGCCCGCGTCCTGCAGGCCGTTGAGCGTCCCCATCGTCCCGACGAAGACCTCGCGGGCGACGAAGGAGCTCACGATGCCCACCCCGGACTTCCAGTCCGCGCCCATCGGGCGGAAGACGGGCTCGAGCCAGCGACCCATCGCGGCGAGCCAGGACTGGTCGAGGTGACCGGTGCCCTTCGGAAAGTAGCCGAGGAACCAGACCGCGACGACGACACAGAAGATGACCGGAGCCGCGCGGCGAACGAAGCTGAAGGAGCGCGACGCTGCGGCGACGAGGATCGGCTTGACGCTCGGGACGCGGTAGGGCGGCAGCTCGACGACGAACGGTGCATCCGCCAGCCGCCCCCCGCCCATGCGCTTCCGGGTGACCCGGTCGAGCACCGCGGCGGCCAGCAGCGCGTTGAAGATGCCGAAGACGTAGATCCCGGTGAAGACCACGCCCTGGAGCCCGACCAGGCCCGGGACGAGGCTCACCGCCGGGACGAATCCTCCGATGAGGAGCGCGTAGATGGGAACCCGGGCCGAGCACGAGGTGAAGGGGATGACCATCACCGTGATGAGCCGGCGGCGCGGCGATTCGATGGTGCGGGCGGCCATCATCGCGGGGATGGCGCAGGCGTGCCCGGACAGGAGCGGCAGGAAGCTGCGGCCCGACAGCCCGAACCAGCCCAGCGGGCGATGCAGCATGACCGCGGCACGGGCGAGATAGCCGGAGTCCTCGAGCGCTCCGATGACCAGGAAGAGGATGAAGATCTGCGGCACGAAGGTCAGGAACGCGCCGAGACCGGCGAACACCCCGTCCCGCAGGAAGTCGTTCACGAAGCCGGCCGGGAGGAGCCCGCCGACGAAGCCGCCCGTCCAGGCCACGCCGTCCCGCACCAGATTCATGAGTGGAGTGGCCCAGGTGAAGATCGCCTGGAACAGGATGGTCATCACCACGAAGAAGACCGGGAGGCCCAGCGAGGTGGAGAGGAAGACGCGGTCCAGCCGCTCCTGAGATCTCAGCAGGACGTCGTCCCTGGGGCCGTAGGCCCGGGTGAGTCGCTTGGCGGTGCCCTTCTTCTCCTCGATCGAGGCGGGGACGGCGCAGCGCTCATCCCAGGGCGGCTCGCGGTCCAGGTGGTGGAGGGTGCTCCTGAGCTCGTCGAGCCCCTTTCCGGTCTTGGCCGAGATGCCGATGACGTGACAGCCGAGCGCGGTGCTCAGACCGGGGAGGTCGAGCCGGGCGCTCGGACCGACCAGCTCGTCGATGACGTTCACCGCGGCGATGCACGGGACGTGGGCGGCGCGGGCGCGAGGGAGCAGCTCGAGGAGGAGGTAGAGGCTGCGCTCGAGCCGGGTGGCGTCGAGGACGCAGATGATGGCCTTGGTGCCCGGATCGGCGAGGGCCTTGTCGAGGCGCTCGATGGCGACGCGCTCGTCGAGGGTGAGGGGCTCGAGCGAGTAGATGCCCGGGTAATCGTGGATGACGAGTCCGCCGGCGTGGCCGGAGCGGACCTCGGTGGTCACGCCGGGATAGTTGGCGACCTTCTGGGCGATGCCGGTGAGCCGGCTGAACAGCAGGCTCTTTCCAGAGTTGGGGTTGCCAACGAGGAGGACGTCGGCGCGCTCAGCCGCGTGAGCCGTCATCGCCGTCCGCCGGGCCGAGCAGCACATGGGCCGCGACGTGCATCTCGAGCGCGAAGGCAGCACCGGACACCGCGTAGACGCGAGGCCCGCCGAACGGCGCACGGCGGACGCACCGCACGACGTTCCCGTCCACGAACCCGAGCTCGCGCAGACGCCGCCCCACCTCGGGACGGAGCTCCGACCCGAAGCCATCGATGCGCGCGCGGGCGCCGGGCGGAAGCTGCGCGAGGTTCCTCATGGCCCCTTTATATTGAGACTGATTCGCAGAGTCTATTGTGGGTTCTCGACCACCCCCGGGCAGCCGACAGACGGCAAGATGCTGGACTCACTACAGTTTTCGAGGTGCCTGGCACCTTCCGCGTGGGCGCAGACTCTGCGCCATCCGTTCTTCTGATGGCGCCTCGCAGGCGGCCTGCTCGGCCGCCCTGATGCCGCCGGGTCTTGAAGGTGCCTGGCACCTTCGATCCCTCCTTCGATCCCTGGTCTCGAAGACGGCCAGCACCCTCCTCGGCTGAGGGTCGGCCACGAGCATGAAGCGGTGTCGCGCGGGCAAAGGCTTGTCCGGGATGAGCTCGAAGATCCGCGGCACCTGGTTCCGGAGATGCTTGAGGCGCCCGGGGACGACGGCCCGTGGCTCCGGCCAGCGCGGG
>CAZDSB010000678.1:0-21627 GCA_964507515.1 uncultured Myxococcaceae bacterium | reverse complement strand
CGCGTCCTGGCCCTCGACGAGCGGGCGGAGCGCGTCCAGCTCGCCGCGCGCCAGCCGCTGGGAGATGTCCTCGGCCCGCCGGAGCCGCCGGGCGCGGAAGAAGACCACCCGCTCGAGCATCACCGCGAGCGATGCCACCGAGAGCGCCAGCAGCAGCCAGAGCACCCACTCCGCAGAGGAGAGGGTGATCCGGAGGAGCTTGCCGGTCAGCCACCCGATGTCGCCCAGCGCGAGGCCAGGAAAGGTCATCCCCCCCATTCTAGTAGTCACGCGTCCAGACGACGTCGGCCGATCCGGACTTTGCGTCGCCATAGGTGGCCTCGAACGACCACCGGGGGAGAAACTGGTATTCCAGTCGCACGGCGTTGGCGTTCTCGTACTTCGTGGGGTCAGCGCCCACCTTCCCGGCGTACCCCAGGTAGAGCTCGTCGGTCAGGTACTTGCCGGCCTCGAGGCTCGCGCCCTGGAGCAGCTGCCCCTCGTCCCCGGCCTCGATCGACAGCACGTCCAGGCCGACCTTGTCGCTCACCGCGGTCTTCAGCTGCGAGGCCGCCAGCGAGCCGAGCACCGACACCGCCTGGGCCGACCCGATCTCCGAGCCGCCGCTCCCGCGCTTGAGATTCGTCCGCCCGGTGGCGAGCAGCGTGTAGATCTCGGACTCGGTCAGCGGAGGCTCGCTGGTGGGAACGAGCTGGATGTCTCCGGCCTGCCCCTGGACGTGCATCGACACCTTCACCCCTGCCTTCACGTTGTTGTAGACGGCCGTGACGTTCAGCACGGGCTCGGTGGGCGGTCCGGTGAACCGGACCACGCTGTTCTTCTGGAAGTCGAAGCGCCGGCCGAGCACGTCCAGCCGTCCGCGGAGGATGCGCACCTCTCCGAAGAGGTCGGTCTCCTCGCCCATCTCCACGCGGAAGTCCGGGCTCAGCCCCACCTCGACGTTGAGGTCGTTCCCCTTCACCCACAGGTTCTTCGTGGCGTCGAGGACCAGGACGATCCTCGTGGGTTGCTTCTCCTCGTCGAGCACCCCGCTGCCTCCCAGCGCGGCCTCGGCCTCGCGGTCCTGGGCCAGCAGCCTGCGCGCGCGCTTCGGATCCACCGGCTTTCCGTTCTTCAGGAGGATGATGTCGTCCGGACGGCTCAGGCTCTGGAGGTCCCGCCGGCTCTGGGTGGGCAAGGTGACGTGGGCCTCGGGGATGTGGATCTTGTCGATCTCGATGTGACCCTTGCGCGCGGTCCCGTCGAGGTTGGTCCGGAGGCTCAACGTGGCGACCAGCTGGTCCTCGGTAAAGATCGGGAAGTCGGTCGTCTCCCCGTTCGCCTTCAGCGTCCACTGCGGCCCGTCGCGCGTCCCGAGCGCGGTCAGCTTCAGCGTGCCGGACTCGGTGTGCGCCTCCAGATCGTCCAGCGAGATGCGGTCGTTGCTCGCGTTCACCAGGAGGTGAATCCGCTGGTACTCGCCGAAGCCGGAGAGCCCGAGGAGACCGTCCTTCCACTCCACCTTTCCCTGTCCCTGCGGAGCCGCGGCGGTGCCCGTCGCGCGAGCGTCGATGTCCAGGGTCCCCGCCACCTTGCGCAGATTGGTGTCGAAGCCGGTCAGGAACGCGAGGTCGAACTTCCGCGCGGTGACCGTGGCCTCGAAGGGCGCGCTGGTGGGCTTCAGCCCGCGGCGGATGGCGGGGAAGGAGACGTCCAGGTCCGCTCGCGCGTCGACGTTCAGCGAGCCGCCGTTCACCGAGGCCAGCCCCGCGGTGAGCTGGGCGCGTGCCTTGCGGTAGTCCACCTTCAGCTCCGCCTTGCCGAGCGCGGTCTGACCGGCGCCGAGCTGCTCGGTGCGGGCCTCGGCGACCAGGGTCGGCGCCTGCAGCGAGCCCCGGCCCTGCACCGAGGCGTCCAGCGTTCCCCGCAGGCGTCGTGCGAGCCGCCCCTCGCCCACGACGATGGGCAGACGCGAGAGGTCGAGCGGGCCGAACTTTCCGTCGAGCTTCACCGGGACGTCGTCGAAGCTCGTCCGGGCCTGGAGGTTCTCCGGGGACGCTCCGACGTCGAGGGTCACGTTCGCGAGCGCCCCTCGCGCGTCGTGCGCCTCGACCATGGCCAGGATGGTCTTCTGCGCCTTGAGATCGACGGTGACCTCCGTCGGATCCATCGGCGGCGTCTGCAGGTGGTGCCCCTGCAGCTTCACCTCTCCGGTGGGAGCGCTCACCGTCCCGGCGACGTCCGCGTCGAGACCGACCGTCCCCGACACGTCCCGGGGAAGCAGGCCGGCCTCCCGCAGCGGCTTGAGCTGGAGCCCCGCGATGCGCGCCTTGACTTGAAGAGGCGCCCCCTTGAGCGTCTCGGCCGGGCGAGCCTCGGAGACCAGCCGCGCCAGGGTCCGGCCCACCGACGCCTGCACGTCGATGTTCCCCTGGAGCGCCGTCCCCTTCGCCGAGACCGAGAGGTTCCCCTTCTCCGGTCCGTCCACCTCGACGGCCAGGTCCGTGGGCGGAAGCTGGCGGTACTTGATCCCGTGGGTGCGGACCGCGGCGTTCAGCACCGGCGCGTCCGCGTGGCCGGAGAGGTCCACGCTCAGCTCGGCCGAGCCGGTGACCTCGGCCTTGTCGCCGTCGCAGCCGCGGGTGACGAGCTTCATCCGCACCGCGGTGCAGATGACCTGGGCCAGGTCGAACTTCGGCACCGTGACCTTTGCCATCACCGGCTCGTGCCGCCGGCGGCGGAGCGCGTCCACCGGCAGGTCCACGTCTGCTGTCAGCTCGGTGCCGAGCCCGCGGCCCTGGAGCTGCGCCTTCGCGCGCCGCG
This sequence comes from uncultured Myxococcaceae bacterium, assembly GCA_964507515.1. Lineage (GTDB taxonomy): Bacteria > Myxococcota > Myxococcia > Myxococcales > Myxococcaceae > RPRB01. The sequence goes on along the minus strand of CAZDSB010000678.1, from coordinate 18,825 downwards.
AGACCCACGAGGCGTTCCCCTTGAGGAACAGGTGCTGGACCTTGCCCACCGTGACGTCGTCCGCGTCCACCGTCGCCTGGAGCGATGGGTCGGAGAGCTGTCCCTGGGCGTGCGCATCGAGGCTGAGACGGCCCGCGAGCGCGATCTTCGGTGGAATGAGCGCGTGCGGCAGCTTCCCGAGATCCAGCGCCTGGAGGCCGACGCTCGCATCGACCCGGTTCCCGCGCTTCCAGCCTCCCAGCCGGATCGCCTGGGTGGCGTCGTCCGCCAGTAGCCGGAATGGCTCGAGCGACAGGTCGTTCGCGGCGAAGCGCAGGTGAGCGGGCGCCTCGAGCTTCCAGCTCGTTTCCGGGTAGGAGAGGGTGAAGGTCTCCATCTGCAGCCCTCGCCGATCCTCGTCCGAGGTTCCGCCGAGGTGCAGCTCGAGGGGCAGGGTCCCGCCGATCCCGGCGTGGAGATCCAGCGCGCGCCCACGCGTGAGCAGCGTGAGGTCCACCGGCTTCAGCACGCGGTTGCCGAGGTGTAGCTCCTCCGCGCTGACCTGCGCGTTGGCATCGAGGATCCGGTTCACGTCCTCCAGATGGACCGACACCTTGATGGCGCGCGCCCGGGTGTCGCTGACCCGGAGGGAGGGGAAGGTTCCCTCCACGCCCACTCCCGGATGCCGGAGCGGCCCAGTGGCCTCGACGTGCAGCTTTCCCGAGCCCGACAGCGGGGGGAACTTCGAGGCGGAGAGGCTGCCGAAGGTCCGGCCGAGGAGCGCGAGGTCGGTGGCCTCCGCGTCGACCGAGGCCCGGATGTCCTTCGTCGTTCCCTTTCCGCTTCCGGTCACGCGGAGCCCGGGCAGCACGGCCCGGAGCTGGCGCAGGTCGTAGGTCCCGCGGTCCGCCGTCGCGTGGAGCTCCACCGGGCCGACCGTCGCCTTCCGCACCTGGCTGACCGGCACCGACAGGTCCACCGCACCGGTGAGCGTCTCCAGACTCTTCCCGCCCCCGCGCACGTCGGCGGTGAGCGCGAGGTCGCTGACCGGACCGTCGGCGAGGAGCTGGGCGAGGTTGACGTGCGTCAGCTCGACGTGGCCCCGCTCGACCCGCGAGGCCTTCACGTCACCCTGCGCCTGGAGCGCGAGCTGGGCGCTGCCGGCGCGGCCCTTCAGATCTGCCCGGGCCGCGTCGCCCTGGAGAGCCCCCTCGCCCGAGAGCTCCACCGGGACGCTCGGAGTCCACGCCGGCGTGAGCGCCCGACCCACGGCCGGAGGAACCACGAGCCGCTCCAGCCTGGCCTGCAGCGAGGAGCCCTTCCGGGTCCCCGACGCCTTCAGCACCAGCCCCGCGAGCCCGAGGTCCACCGCCGCGTCCAGCGCCTTCTCGTCGCCCTTGCCCCGGACGGACAGCTGCAGCGGACCTTCCAGCATTCCCGAGACCGAGGCTCGACCCTCGAGCCGGCCCTCGAACGCTCCGCTGGGTCCGGCGTAGCTGCCGCCTGCGCGAAGCCCGAGGCCGGCGAGAGACACGCGACGCGCCTCCTCGCCCTTGCCCTGCACGAAGCGGACGGCGCCCTGGTCGAGGCTGAACTCGTCCACCACGAAGGTGAAGGGGAGCGGTCCCGAGGACGGCTCGGGCGGCTTCGGGTTCCGGGCGGCGATGGCCCGGGTGAGGTTCAGCCCCTGGTCGTCCGCGGTGAGCCACAGCTCCGGGTGCTCGATGCGGACGACGCTCAGGTGCACCGTCTTCCGGATCAGCGGAAGAAGAGCGGCGCGGATCTCGAGGAGGTCCACGTGCGCGACTCGCTCGCCCTCGGGCGTCTCCAGCGTGACGTCCCGGAGGACGATGTGCCCGCCATGGATCTCCAGCCGTCCGGCCGTGAGCTTTCCGGCGAGCGCCTCGTTGGCTGCCCGGAGCCCGAACGCCAGGACGCGCGCGCTCCCGCCCGGCTTCTGGACGTAGACCAGCAGGCCAATCACGAGCAGCACCACCAGGAGCAGCAGCCCGAGCACCCCGCGGAGCACCCAGCGCAGCCAGCGGCGGCGCCGCCGAGGCGCAGCCGGGGGTGCCTCCGGCGGCGGCGGGGGAGGCTGCTCTGGAACCCTGGACTGCTCCCTCACGTCAGTACGCCTCGCCGATGGAGATCGTCAGCGCGCAACGGCCCGCAGGGAAACCCGCGTAGGTGGGGCTTCCAGTCCCGATCCCGAAGCACTCCGTTCCGCCGGGGGCATACACGGGGTGCGCGGGGTCATTGATGATGGGCAGCGGTCCTCCGTGGTTCAACCGGTACGCGAAGTCGAGCCGGATCGGCCCCACGATGGTGTTGTAGCGAAACCCGAAGCCGATCGCGTACTGCATCCTCGGTCCCACGTCGGCGAAGTCGAACGAGCCCACGCTCACGAACCCGGCGTCGAGGAAGATGGCCACCGTCAGCGGCCCGATGATCTTGTATCGGAGCTCGATCGAGCTGTCCCAGATGCCGTCGCCGCCCACCGGCACGTAGGTCCCGTTGAGCTGCGGCGTCCCGACGGTCCCCACCAGCGGATTGGTGGGAGTCGCGTTGTTGTTGGGGATCGCAAGCTGAGGCGAGAGCTGGCGACTGCCGAAGCCGCGGTGGAAGGTGCCGCCTCCGGAGAAGAAGCGCGCGGTGATCGGGCTGGTCTCGCTTGAGAGTAGCGTGCCGATCCGCAACTTGCCGGCGAGGGTGAAGGCCCCCCACGATTTGTACGCGCGAAGGTCCGGGAAGAGCCGCCAGTACGTGTAGTCTCCGCCGAGGAATCCGCCGCCGCGCTGGATGGCGAGTGAGAGGAACCACCCGTTGCGCGGCTCGAGCTTGTCGTCGCGCTTGTCCCACTCGATGAGCAGCTCCAGGAACGAGAGGATCTGGTAGCACACCGGGTCCTGCGGGGTCAGGTTGCAGCCGTACGCCAGCTGCGGCGCGCTACCGGAGAGCCCGTTGGTGACGCCCGTGATGCGGTCCACCTCGATGTTGTAGGAGGGATAGATGCGGAAGCTGCTGTGCGGCTGCCAGACGATTCCCGTCTTTCCCTTGCCGCCGAGGAAGCCATAGGCCTGCTCGATGTTCTTGTAGACGTTCACCGAGCTGATCCACTTGAAGTCGCGTCCCGGGAAGCGCGGCTGCTCGAACTCGGCGAAGAGATCGAAGATCGGCGCCTGCTGTTCGATCTTCCAGAGCGCGGGAAGGAAGGCCCAGCCCACCTTGGCCCGGAGCGTGAGCCGGCGGAGATCGCCGAGGAAGTTCCGATCCGTGTACTCGGCGATCAGTCGGTATTCCTGCCGCACCGGGTCCAGGCCGATGCCTCCGCCGTAGCGGATGGTGTGGAACGGCGCCTCCCGCACGTCCACCACCACCGGCACGATGCCCGTCTCGCGGTCCGGCCGGCCGGTGGTCACCTTCACCGCGCCGAAGACCCCCATCTGGAAGACGCGCTTCTGGGCCTCCACCAGCGCCTTGTCGCTGTACCAGTCGCCCTTGCGGATCGCACCCTGCGCCTGGTCGATGATGTACTTGACCGCGACCGACGGTTTCGGTCCGGTGGCGACGAAGACGTTCCCGAACTTGTAACGGGGCCCCGGCACGCAGATCAGGCGCACACGGGCGGTCTGGTCGGTGGTCTCGACGAAGACCTCGCCCCGGACCTCGGCCTCCGCGTACCCGAGCTGCCGGAGCTGGGCGGCCACCTCCTTCTTCACCCCGTCCCAGCGGTCCTCCCGGAGGACCTCGCCCACCTTGAGCGGGACACTGCGACGAACGGCCTGCTGGAAGTCGGGAGGCAACTCGTCGAGGCCCTCGACGTCGATGGCGCTGATCTTGGTGGGGTTGCCCTCGTTGACCTCGACCGTGAGACGCACGCCGTCCCCCTCGTGCTTCACGTCGTCGTTCACCACCTGCGCCTGGTAGTAGCCCTGGGCCTGGTAGTAGCGCTCGATGCGACGAAGGTCGGCCTGCCAGGCGATCGCATCGAAGTAGGGCGTGGGCGCGAAGGGCCACCAGGACGGACCGGTGGTCAGGATGCGCTGCTCGATGTCCCCGGCGGACACCGCCTTCGTTCCTTCGATCTTCAGGGACTTCACCGGCGGCTCGTCGGGCTTGGGCGACTTCCCGGCGCACGCACCGAGTATCAGCGCGGCCAGCGCTCCGAGCCGCTGGGTCCGGCCTCTGTTCATGCGCCGGTCAGTCGGCCGGCGGCCTGGGTCAACGCTCGGAGCCGAGAAGCCGCTTGCTGGACGTCCTCCCGTCCGTCGAGCTCCTCCATCGGCGCGTCGATCCGGTACGCCCAGTTGGCGTCCCCGAACGACCCGGGGAGGTTGATGCGCTCGGTCTCGCCGGTCACGTCCTGCCAGGGCAGCACGCAGACCCGGGACGCCGCGTTCTCCGCGGCGGCCAGCACCCCGGCGTGCACCTCGGGCGTGAACGTCGCCGGTGGCGGGCGCAGACCCTCGAGCTCCGGCCAGCCCTCGGCCGCCGCGGCGCGCTCTGCGTCATCGAGCGCTTCCCACCACTCGTGGACGGTCTCGGTGTCGTGGGTCCCGGTCGTGACCAGCGACACCTCCGGGAAGTCGTGCGGGTTCCGGTAGACCTTGTCGTCCTTCTCCCAGCGGAGCACCCGGTAGCCGGGGATCTGCAGCTCGGCCAGGGTCTTCCTGACGAACGGGGGAATGACGCCCAGGTCCTCGGCCACGATTCCGCTTCCCTCGGAGAAGAGCCGGAAGATGCGCTCGCCCAGCCGCTGCTGCACCGGCTCCTCGGCGGGCACGAAGCGACCACGGGGCGTCTTCGCGTCCCGGATCCACTGGCGGAAGTAGCCCACCGCATGGTCCACCCGTCGCAGGTCGTAGTCCGCGGCGGCGTGGAGCGCCCGGAGACGGAGCCAGCCCCAGTCGTCCTTCTCCATCGCGTCGAAGTCGAAGTAGGGCAGCCCCCAGTCCTGTCCGGTGTCGGAGAAGTCGTCGGGTGGAACGCCGAGCCGGGCATCCCGTCGCAGGTAGCGAGGGTTGGCCCAGGTGTCGGCGCTGTCCTGCCCGATGATGAACGGCTCGTCGCCGGCGAGCAGGACCTGGTGCTCCCGGGCGACCGCCCGCACTGCATTCCACTGATCCTGCGCCACGAACTGGAGCCAGGCGTGGAAGCGGACCCGGTTGGCGAGCCGATCCGCCGCGGCCGCCAGCGCCTGCGGCTGCCGCTCGCGGATTCCACGCGGCCACTCCCACCAGGGACGTTGCTCCTGGTCCTCGGCCAAGGCCGCGTAGAGCGCATAGCTGTCCAGCCACACCGCGCTCTGTTGGCGGTAGGCCTCGAACCGGCCGCCCGGATCCGTTCCCCGCTCCTCGAAGCGGCGGAACGCGGTCCACAGGGCGGCCCACTTCACCCGGAACACCGACGCGTACTTCACCCGGTGCGCGGAGCGGGCCTCCTCGAGCAGCCAGCGCTCCTCGTCGCTGAGGGTCGACACGCCGCCCGCCTCTCGGTACTCCGTGACGGAGTCGAGATGGATGAACAGCGGATTCAGACCGAAGGCGCTCCGGGTGGCGTAGGGGCTCACGTCGCCCCGCGCGGTGGGGAGCAGCGGCAGCATCATCCACAGCCGCTGGCCGGCGCTCCGCAGGAACCGGATCCACCGCTCGGCCGCACCGAAATCGCCGATCCCGAAGTCGTCGCGGCTCCGCAGCGAGAACACGGGGAGCAGCACGCCCGAGACGCGTCCGGTGTCGAACATGGTCGCCGGAATCTGCACCGAACGCACCTCGAGGCAATCGAGCCGACGCGGGAGAGCAGGACGTGGCCTGGACAGTGAACATAGCCCCGGCTCTGGGGCATCCGCTGCCCCATACGTTCTACGAACGACCGGCGCGAGCAGTCGCGCGCGCGCTGCTCGGCAAGGTGCTCGTGCATGGCGAACGCCGGGGCCGCATCGTCGAGACCGAGGCATACGTCGGCGCCCACGACCTCGCCTGCCACGCGTCCCGCGGAAAGACGGCCAGGACCGCGATCCTCTGGGGGCCGCCCGGACGGGCGTACGTGTACTTCGTCTACGGGATGCACTGGTGCTTCAACGCCGTCACCGGCCGGGAGGGACGGCCCGCGGCGGTGTTGGTGCGCGGGCTCGAGCCCGTGTCCGGATTCGACGAGCCAGTGCGGCTCGACGGCCCCGCACGGCTCTGCCGGGCGCTGGACATCACCGGCGCCCAGAACGGCGCGGATCTAATCACCTCCGCGCTCCGCATCCTCGACGCCCCCGCCGTGCCCGGCCGGCAGGTCGAGCGCGGACCGCGCATCGGCGTGGACTACGCCAGGGAATGGGCCCGGGCTCCCTTGCGCTTCTGGGTACGGGGAAGCCCGGGGGTCAGCGGCGGACGTCGAGCTCGCCCCGTACGATGACCGCCCCATGGAAGGCGGGGGTGAGCCGCCGGTGGTAGACCGCCATCCGTGCGCCTCCGGTCCTCCCTGTTTCCCGTCCTCTTCACCCTCGCGCTCGCCGGCTGCGAGCGGAAGCAGCCTCCCTCCCCGCCCGCGGCCTCGGACCGCCCCGCCGAGGCGTCCGCCCGCCCGTCCACCGGCCCGCTGCTCATCGGAACGGTCGGCGCGCTCACCGGGCCCGAGGCGCACTACGGCGGCGAGAGTCGCAACGGGGCGCAGCTCGCGGTCGAGGAGACCAACGCCGCGGGCGGCGTCCAGGGCCGGCAGCTGATGCTCCGGTCGTACGACTCGCAGTCCCGCCCGGAGGAGGCGGCCAACGCGATGACCCGGCTGGTGACCCAGGACGGGGCCCTCTTCGTCGTCGGGGAGAACCAGAGCAGCCTGAGCCTGGCCATGGCCCCGGCGGCGGCGAAGGGAGAGGTCCCGATGATCTCCCCGTCCTCCACCAACCCGCGCGTTACGTCCGAGGGGGGCCCGTACGTCTTCCGCGTGTGCTTCACCGACACCTTCCAGGGTCAGCTCCTCGCCCGCTACGCGCGCGAGACGCTCAAGGCCGAGCGGGTGGCCGTCCTGGTGGACCAGAAGAGCGACTACGCCGTGGGCCTGGCGAAGGTGTTCGACGCGAAGCTCGCCGCGCTGGGCGGGAAGGTGGTGGCCGAGGAGGCGTACGCGAAGGGAGACACCGACTTCCGCTCCCAGCTGACCCGCGCGAAGGCGGCCCGTCCGGAGGTGGTCTTCATCCCCGGCTACTACAGCGACGTGGGCCCGATGGCGCGTCAGGCGCGCGAGCTCGGCATCCAGGCAACGCTGCTGGGCGGCGACGGGTGGGACTCGGGCGGTCGGCTCGGGCAGCTCGGCGGTTCGGCCGTGGAGGGCGCGCAGTACTCGACGCACTTCGCGCCGGACAACCCGGGCGGTCGGGTCCAGGACTTCATCGCGAAGTACAAGGCGCGCTTCGGCCACGTGCCCGACGCCCTGGGCGCGCTGGGCTACGACGCGGCGCGGGTGGGAATCGACGCGCTCCGGCGGTCGGCCGGTGTCGGCGGCCCTGCGCTCCGCGAGCAGATCGCGCGCACCCGAGACTTCGACGGAATCACCGGCCGCATCACCCTCGGCCCCGATCGCGACGTCGTGAAGCCGGCGATCATCGTGAAGCTGGTGAAGGGCGAGCCGGTGTTCGCCGCCGAGGTGTCTCCGTAGCCCCCGGGAACGGAGCCGTCGCTTGACCTCGGCTCGCCCCCCTGACAGACGTGGGTGCTTCCCATGACGCAGACCACCAGCGTCCAGGACGACCGCGAGCTGCTGGCCCGTGCGCAGGCCGGAGACATGTCCGCCTTCGAGTCGCTGGTGAGCCGGCACGAGGACAAGGTCTACGGCCTCGCGCTCCGCATGACCCGGAGCGAGGCGGACGCCGCCGAGATCACCCAGGACACCTTCCTTTCCGCCTACCAGCACCTCTCCGAGTTCCGGGGCGAGTCCGCCTTCGGGAGCTGGGTCCACCGCATCGCGGCCAACAACGCCCTGATGCGGCTGCGGCGCCAGAAGGTCCTCGACATCGTCAGCGACGAGCTCGCGGGTCCGGAGTTCACCGAGCGAGGCAGCCTCGCCGAGGGACCCGACTCGGACTGGAGCAAGCGCGCCGACGACAAGGTCCTCGACGACGAGCTGGGCCGAGCCATCCAGGTGGCAACCGACGCGCTCCCCGAGGGGTACCGGGAGGTGTTCCTCCTGAAGGACGTGGAGGGGCTCTCCTACGAGGAGATCTCGGAAATGGTGGGAATTTCCATACCCGCGGTGAAGAGCCGCCTCCACCGGGCCAGACTGGCGCTCCGGGAGGCGATCGATGCCTTCTACAAAGAAGTGTGAAACCGGAACGCGTCCTGAGCATCATTGGAGCTGACGCCAGCCACGCATGTTCAACTGCAAGGACTCCATCGACTCCCTGCTCCCCTTTCTCGACGGTGAGATGTCTGCCGAAGAGGAGGAGCACCTCCGGGAACATCTCAACGGCTGCCCTCCCTGCGTGGAGTTCGTCCGGACCTACCGAGCCACCTCCGGGATGTGCCGGAAGGCGCTGGTGAAGTCGATGCCGCCCGAGGTCGCGGGCCGGCTGAAGGCGTTTCTCCGCAACAAGATCGAGAGCAAGTGAACCTGCGGAGCATGGAGCTCTCGGACCTCGTCCGGGAGCTCGCTCCCCTGCGTCCGTCGCCGCTCACCGTCCGGAAGCTCTTCGCGCGCGTGCACGCGCACGGCGCGGACTCGGTCGAGGCGCTGCGGGCCACCGAGCAGGTACCTCGCGCGGTCCGTGACGCGGTCCTCTCGCGCGCCGAGCTTCCCTCGCTCGCCGTCGTGGAGCGGCGGCGCGCCGACGACGGGTTCGTGAAGTACCTCTTCGAGTCGCCGCTCGGAGGGCGGGTGGAGGCGGTGCGCATCCCGCTCTTCGACACCAAGTACGTCGTCTGCGTGTCGAGCCAGGTCGGCTGCGCGCTGGCGTGCGACTTCTGCGCCACCGGGCGGATGGGCTTCCAGCGGAACCTCCAGACCTGGGAGATCCTCGACCAGGTCCGGCTGATCCGCGCCGAGGCGGACCGCCGGCTCTCCGGCGTGGTGTTCATGGGGATGGGCGAGCCGCTCCTCAACTCGGCCGAGGTGCTCCGCGCGGCGCGCATCCTGTCTCACCCTGCCGGCTACGCCATCTCGGGGCGCGCCATCACGCTCTCCACCGCGGGCTGGGTGCCGGCCATCGACCGCTACGTCCGCGAGGGCCATCCGTACCGGCTCGCGTTCAGCGTCACCTCCGCCATCCCCGAGAAGCGGGCGCGCCTGATGCCCGTCGAGCGGACGCACCCCTTGCCCGAGCTGGTCCGGGCCATCGCCGGCTACGCCCGCGCGAGGCGGGAGCGGGCCATGGTGGCCTACGTCTGCATCCGGGGTCTCAACATGGGCCGGGAGGACGCCGAGGCGCTCCGCGACGCCTTCGCCGGGGTGCCGATCAAGCTGGACCTCATCGAGGTGACGGACCCGACCGGGCGGTACCAGCCGCCGGAAGCCAGTGAGCTCGCGGAGTTCCGCGATCAGCTGCAGATCCTCGGGGCCCCGGTGGTGCGCCGCTACTCCGGCGGGAAGGACATCGGGGCGGCGTGCGGAACGCTCGAGGCCTCCTCGTACGGGGGAACGCTGATCCCCCCGCCGGCTCGCTTTCCTCGGGGCACCGACCCCGGGTAGAAGGCGACCCCGCGTATTTTCCCTACTTCCAACTTTCCAGGGGCGCTGGCAGAGTCCGACGCCCAACACAGCCATTCTCCGTCGGTCTTAGCCGACCCAGGGGCAATCGATGTCGCAGCAGCGCAAGCCCATGCGTGCCGCGCCGGAATCCGGGAACTCCCGCCCCCATCCTGATCAGCGGACGCAGCGCCCCTTCTCTCGCCCCCTTCCGGAACGCACCGCGCCAGCGATCACACGGGAAGCTCCGTGGTTCGCGTTCAACGCCGAGTCGGTCCCGCTGACGCCCGAGGGCCCGCCGTACGGGGCCAACCGCTTCCTGCTCGGCGCGAACGTGCCCTGGGTGCACTTCGGCGTCGACATCGGAACGTCGCCGTGGCGTCCCGAGGGCGGCCTGCACGCCCACGCCGAGGACGCGGCGCTGCTCCGCCAGGTGTTCGAGCGGCTCCGGAGCGACGGGGTGCAGACCGCGCGCTTCTTCCTCCTCGCCGATGGACGCGCCGGCGTGCGCTTCGCGGACGATGGCACGCCCGAGGCGCTCGATGGCTCGGTGTTCGCCGACGTCGACGTGGTGCTCGAGGCCGCGCGCACCTCGGGCATCGGGCTCGTCCTCGTGCTGCTCGACGGGAGCTGGTTCCAGCCGGCGAGCGTCGTCGACGGGCAGCCGGTCCGCGGACACGCCGACTCCGTCCGGGATCCGGCGAAGCGCACGGCGCTCTTGGAGCGCATCCTGCGTCCCCTGCTCATCCGCTGCGCGGACCATCCGGCCATCGTCTCCTGGGAGGTGGTGAGCGGAGCGGACGGCTGCGTCCCTGCGCGGACACCGGCCGTGCCCGAGCGAGGGGGTGTCCTCGCGGCGTTCCGGCGAAGGATGGGCATCGGCGAGCCCACCGGCGACGCCGCCGCCAAGGTGGGCGTGGAGGAGATGCGCGCGTTCCTCTGCGACGCGGTCACGCTGATTCACCGGCACACGCGCGCGCTGGCCACCGCCTCGGTGACGCGGTGGAGCGGTCTCGATCTCGTGCGCGGGGTGGGGCTCGACGTCTACAGCGTGGGCTGGCCCGCGGACGAGGGGGAGCTGCGGCGCGCCGTCTCGGACCTGCGCCTGGACCGGCCGCTGCTGCTGAGCGCGTTTCCCGGCAGTCACCCGCGCCGGAGCATCAAGACCTTGCTCGATGACGCCCGCTGCGCCGGCTACGGTGGCGCGTTCGTCTGGTCCGTCCTCTGCCACGACGCGACCTCGGGCTACGACGGCCAGGTCCCGCAGTGGGCGCGGAACCACGCAGGGCAGCTGCACCATCGCGAGACTCCCGCGCCGGTGGAGCTGGTCCCCATCGAGACGCGCGACGAGACCGCAGAGGCTCCGGCGACCGCGCCCATCGTCCTGAAGCGCTGAGCGCTACGCCTCGGCCGCGTCGAGCCACAGCTCGTCGAAGCGGACCTGCGGCGGCGTGGAGTGCAGCCGCAGCCCCTGCACCCGGGGGCTGGCCGCCGCGTAGATGCGCTCGTGGTACAGCGGGATGACCGGGCACTCCTGGGTGACGATGCGCTCGGCGGCCCGGTAGAGCGACATCCGCAGCTCGGGATCGATGCTCACCCGCGCCTCGGTGGTGAGCCGGTCCAGCTCGGCGCTCCGGAATCCGAGCCCGTAGACCGTCTGCGCCGAGGAGTGGAGAAGGAAGTGGAGGAAGTTGTCTGCGTCCGGGTAGTCGGCGATCCACCCCGCGCGGAACGCGGGGAGCCGTCCATCGCGCGCACGCTGCCAGAAGTCGGTGGGGTCGATCTCGGTGTGCGTGACCTCCACCAGCCCGGCGTCGATCAGCGGGCGGAAGAGCACCGCGTCCTCCGCCTCGGTGTTTCGCCCCGGCGGATAGGCCAGCTCCAGCCGGAGCCGTCCGATGCCTGCGTCACGGAGCAGCTGGCGGGCCAGCGCGACGTTGGTCCGGGGTGGGGGAGGCAGCTCCCCGGTGAGCAGGGCCGGCGGGGTGAGCGTCGACGCGACCCGGGCTCCGGGATGGTAGCGCTCCACCATCCCCGCCACGTCGAGCCCGGCCCGGATGCCGACGCGGACCCGCACGTCGTCGAAGGGCGGCGTGTGCACCTGGAAGCCCATGAACCAGCACGAGGGCTGGCTGCCGGCAATGACCTGCTGCGGGTCCACCCGCGCGTCGCGCACGTGCTCGGCGTACAGGCCGGAGACGACGTCCAGCTCGCCTCCGCGGAGCCGCTCGAGGGCCGTTCGCCGGTCGGGGTAAAAGACGAACTCCAGACGGTCGACCAGGGGTCGATCGGACCGGAAGTACGCCGGGTGCCGCTCCAGCACCACGCCACTTGGGTCGAGCGTGACCGGCCGGTACGGCCCCGCGCCGAGGAACTTCCCCGCCGCCCCCATCCGCGTCACCAGCGTGGCCGGGAGCGTGACCAGGTGGAGAAAGAACGCCTTCGGCTCCTCGAGCCTGATCTCCAGCGTGGTCTCGTCCACGATCTCGAAGCCGGACACCTCCAGGGTCCGGCCGGCGAGGAAGTCCTTCGCTCCCTCGACCTCCTTGAAGATCCACTGGTCCGGCGAGTCCTCCTTCGGGTCGAGCAGCCGCTCGAAGTGACGCTTCACGTCGGCCGCGCGCAGCGGCACGCCGTCGTGGAACGTGAGGCCGGGCCGAAGGAAGAAGCGGTAGCTGCGGGCGCCGGGGGCCGCCTCCCAGCGCTCGGCGAGCTCTGGGATCATCACCCCGTCCTCCTGCCGCAGCAGGCCGGCGTAGATGCTCGCGCCGATCTCCACCATCTGGTTGTCGAGGGTGAAGAGCGGATCGAGACCGCGCGTGGACTCGAACATCGCCGACTGGTGGATGCCCACCCGCAGCGTCCCGCCGCGGCGGGCCTCCGGCAGACGGAAGCGGAACACCTCGGCCTGCAGGCTCGCCGCCTCGCGCGAGAGCTGCTCGACGCTCCGGCTGAGCCCGTCGCCGATGCGGAGCACGGTCTGGGCGTCGCTGCGCACCTGTGCCACGTCCTCCGAGATGGCGGCGTCGCCCCGGGTCAGCACTGCGTGCGCGGCGCGGATCTCTTGCAGGGCGTCGGTGAGCCGGCGGACCGCGTCGCTCAGCGCCCGTCCGGTGCGCGCCTGTCCCTCGGCCTTGGCCGAGGCTCCCTGGGCGAGCCGGGCCATCTCCTGGGTCTGCCGCACCAGCTCGCGGCCGGCCTCGGCTTGCTCCACCGAGGCCCGGGTGAGCTCGACGATGCGGTTGGCCACGCGGGTCGAGGCCTGGACCACGTGACCGCCCTGGGCCTCGAGCCGCACGGTCTCGGCGACGGTGGCCTCCACTGCGGCGAAGGTGCGCTGGGTGGTGGCGCGGATCTCCTTGAGCGCGGAGGCGGCGCGGTCCCCGAGGGCCACGCCGGCGGTCGCACGCTCTCGCCCCTCCGTCACGTGGGTGACCGCCGCGTCCACCTGACCGCGCGTCTGGCGGACGATCGCGGCGATCTCACGTGTGCTTCGCGCGGTGCGTTCGGCGAGGGAGCGGATCTCCTCCGACACCACCCCGAAGGGCAGACCCTGTTCGCCGGCCTGGGCAGCGATGATCGCTGCGTTCAGCGACAGGAGGTTCGTCTGGTCGGCGACCTCCTGGATGACGTCCACGATGCGCCCGATCTCCTGGCTGCGGTGGCCGAGCGCCTCGACGATCTCGGAGGCGCGGCGGATCGACTCCTCCACCCGGTACATGCCCTGCACCGAGTCGTTCACCAGCGCCTCGCCTCGCTCGGCGGTGCTGGTCACCACCCGCGCCAGATCGCCGGTCTCGCCCGCGCGCCGGCGGACGGCATCGATGCCCTCCTCCACCGAGGTGACGAACGCCGCGGCCTCGCCGGCGAAGCGGGCCAGCACGTCGCCGCTGCTCGCCACGGCGGAGAGCCCCTCGCTCATGATCTGCACCCGCTCGGTGGTGCGGAGCGAGAACTGGTCGAGCGTCCCGAGGGCCGAGGCGACCTGCTCGATGCGGACCGTCATCTCCGCCAGCGCCCCGGTGGTCTCCTCGGCGAAGGTCGCCACCTGGGTCAACCGCTCGCCGGCCACCTGGAGCGAGTTGCCCATCCCCTGCACCGAGCCGAGCGAACGGTCCACCGCCGCGCCCTGCCGCCGCGCAGCCTCGAGCAGCGCCAGCGACTGCTCGCCCACGCCCTTCCCGGTGCGCTGGATGTTCCCCGTCACGCGCTGCACCTGGAAGAGGGCACGGCGCAGCGAGAGGATCAGCCGGCGAACGTCCTCCTGGCTCTCGCCGGCGACGACCTCGGTGGCGAGGTTTCCGCTCGCCAGCTGGGCGATGATTCGCGCCCGGGCCTCCTGCTGCGACCGCGCCCAGCGCAGCCAGACCCACCCGCCCACCGTGAAGCCGAGGACGTTGATGGCCAGCACCACCGGGTAGAGCACCGACGGGAAGTGGGTCGGATCGAGGCGGTCGAGCAGCGCCAGGGTGACCAGCCCTGAGGCGATCCCGCCCAGCAAACCGAAGACGAAGAGGAAGCGCTTGCCGCCCATCGGACGTGGATTGCCGAGCCTAGCAGTCCTCGCCGCCTACCCCGACTCGAACGGGATGAGTGACACCTTCACCCCGCTGCTCACACCGAGGAGCTCCTTCGCCTGAGCCGGGAGGTAGACGACCTGGTCGTCGATGCGGACCTGGCTCCGCACGGCGCGGAAGCGATTCCGGCCCGATTCCCGCTCCACGCTCACCAGCATGTCCTCGGCCACGTCCAGCGCCAGGTCCTCCGCGGCCACGCGGGCGGTGCGGTACTTGCGGATGAGCGTCACCTCCGAGGTGCGGCACTCGAAGTGCGGGCCGCCGTCGAAGGGGTCCACCCGCTCCACGTAGCGGAACCCGATGCGCTCCAGCATCCGCTGCACTCCCTGCGTCTGCGGCCCGACCTGGCCGACGACCCGCTGCGCGCGCTCGGGGAAGAGCGTCACGAAGATGTCCGAGGACGGGAACAGCTCCTTGATGAACTCCTTGTTCTGCCGGCTGAGCTTGTCCGCCTCGGAATAGGTGAGCCCGGTGAACCGCTTGCCGACGCACTCCCAGAGGACGCTGCGCCCGTCGGGCAGCAGGGGGGGCATCAGCTCGGCGAGCACGCGGTCCCGGAAGCTGCTCCGGTGCATCGAGATGTACAGGAAGCGCACGTAGGAGAGCTGCTTGCCCGGCTTGTCCGGGCCGCTCCGGTGCAGCGGGTCCACCACCAGCCCGCCGATCTCCGTCGGGCCCTCGTAGTTGTAAGCGATGGAGAGGACCTTGTGACGGAAGTGCCGCTCGAGCGACGCCGAGTAGGTCTCGCGCTCGCTGACCTCGTAGTAGATGTGGGGCGCGTCGTAGGTCCCGTGCTGGGCGATGACCATGCTAGTGCCGATGACGGCGCCGGTGCGTGGCTCCTCGAGGACGAAGAGGTACTCGCGCTCGAACGGGTCCTTCACTCTCCCGGCGAAGCTCCGGACCGACACGTCGATCAGCCGCTCGAGCGTCTCCTCGTCGTTCGGGAGGTTGACGGTGTTGAGCACCGCCGCGAGGCGCGTGAGGTGAGGCAGATCGGTCTTCTGGACGTCGCGGAGCAGGAGCATCGGGGGAAGCCTCCCCTGTAGCACAGCCCATGCGGGGCACCGCCATCCTGGGATAGTGTCCGCCGCGCCGAACGGGAGAAGGACATGTCGAACATCGGTCGGGTGTGCGTGGTGGGTGCGGGGCCGGCGGGGTTGTCGCTGGCGCGAGCCTTCCTCGCTCATGGCATCCCCTTCGACGTGTACGAGCGGCACGGCGACGTGGGTGGGCTCTGGGATCAGGCGAATCCGGGCTCACCGGTCTACGACTCGGCGCACTTCATCTCCTCGAAGAGCCAGTCCTACTTCCACGACTTCCCGATGCCGGAGGACTATCCGGACTACCCCTCTCACCGGCAGGTCCTCGCGTACATGCGCTCGTTCGCCGACGCCTACCGGCTCCGCGAGCACATCCGCTTCGACACCGGCGTGACCTCCGCCGTTCCGGAGGGTGGGCTGTGGAGGGTCACGCTCTCCACGGGGGAGGTCCGGAACTACGCGTCGCTCGTCTGCGCGAACGGCACCAACTGGCATCCGGTGATGCCCACCTACCCGGGCGTGTTCGCCGGCGAGATGCGGCACACGCAGACCTATCGCTCGGCGGAGGAGCTCCGCGGGAAGCGGGTGCTGATCATCGGCGCGGGGAACTCGGGCGCGGACATCGCCTGCGACGCCGCCCGCTCCGCGGCGAAGGCGTTCCTCAGCGTGCGCCGCGGCTATCACTTCATCCCCAAGCACATCTTCGGAAAGCCGGCGGACGTCTTCGCCGCCGAGTCGCCGCCGATGCCGCGCTGGCTCGAGCAACGGGTCTTCGGCGTACTGCTCCGGCTCCTCAACGGAGACGTGAGCCGGTACGGCCTGCCCCGGCCCGACCACCGCATCTTCGAGACTCACCCCATCCTCAACACCCAGGTCCTGCACTTCCTCGCTCACGGCGATCTCCAGGCGATGCCCGACGTCGAGCGGTTCGCCGGGCGGACCGTGCACTTCAAGGACGGCAGGACCGAGGAGATCGACCTCGTGCTGTGCGCGACCGGGTACGACTGGGGCATCCCCTACGTGCCGGAGGACCAGTTCCGGTGGAAGCGACACCGGCCCGACCTCTATATGGCCATGTTCAGCCGCGAGAACCCCCGCCTCTACGTGATGGGCTTCCTCGAGACCAACAACGGTGCGTACCGGATGTTCGACGACATGGCGGACCTCATCGCCCGGGCCATCGTCGCTCGCGCTGCGGGTGGCGCGGCGGCGCAGGCGTTGGACACGATGGTCACGTCGGACCGCCCCGACCTGACCGGCGGCATCCGGTTCATCGCGACCGACCGGCACGCGACCTACGTGGACGGCCCGGCGTACCGTAAGCACCTCCGCCGCATGCGCCGGCGCCTCGGCTGGCCCGAGCTCCCCCGCGGCGCGTACGACTCCCTGCGGACCGCCGCCGGGCGAGCGGAGGCGGCGGCCTGATCGCCGGTCGCGCCCGCTGATCGGCTCCGACTGTACCGATCCACCCCATGGGCCCGTGATGGAGTCCGGGGCGCCATGCCCGCTCTCCCCCTGCTCCTCGTCGACGCCTTCACCGATCGCCCCTTCGCCGGCAACGCCTGCGCCGTCGTGCTCGACGCCGGAGGCCTCTCCCGCGAACGGATGCAGGCGATCGCGCGGGAGATGAACCAGAGCGAGACCGCGTACGTCCTCGGCGGCGGCGGGACGCGCTTCGACGTCCGGTACTACACGCCGGGCGAGGAGATCCCCCTGGCGGGCCACCCCACCATCGCCACCACGGCGGCCCTCGCCGACGCCGGCCGCCTGGTGCCGACCGGGACGCGGACCGAGGTGACCTTCGTGCTGAGGGACGGGCCCATCTCCATCGCCTACGAGAAGCCCACGGCGGGCCCGCCCCGGGTGGTGATGACGCAGCGGCGCCCCGAGTTCCTCCGGGTGCTCGACCGGGCCATCGCGCCCGTCGTCGGGCTGCAGGCCTCCGACCTCCGCGCCGACGCGCCGGTGCAGGTGGTGAGCACCGGAACGCCCCAGCTGATGATCCCGGTGGCCACCGCCGCCGGCCTCCGGCGGGCGCGGCTCGACATCCCCGCCTACGAGGCGCTCCGCGCGGCAGAGAAGTTCTTCAGCGTCCACCTCTTCGTGCTCGAGGGAGCCACGCCAGCCGGCCGCACCTTCGCCAGGCACTTCGGCGTGCCCCCCGACCTCACCGAGGACCCGGTCACCGGTTCGGCCACCGGTGGGATGGGCGCGTACCTCTTCCACCACCGGCTGGTCCGGGAGCACGACTTCGTCGCCGAGCAGGGCCACTGGATGGGTCGCCCCGGCTCGGTCGACGTCCACGTGGAGGGAACGCCCGAGGACGTGCGCTCGGTCTCGGTCGGAGGACGGGCAGTCGTGGTCGCCCGGGGGACGCTCGAGGTCCCCGACTGACCGCCGGTCGCCCCCCGTGCCTGTCTCAAGATTCAGGAATGCAGGTGGCTTCAGGTGAGCCGCCGTCCCTCCGCTCGAACTGTGACGGCCGACCCGCCGCATCGTCGGTACTGAGACCCGCTCGAGTCCGGGAGCATCCGGGCGGTGCGCAGGAAGACGCACGATGGGTCTGCGGCTCAAGTTCAACCTCGTTCTGGTGCTGGTCTTCGGGCTGGGGCTCGGCGTCTCCGGCGTGCTCTCTCGACGCATCCTCGAGGCCAACGCCCGAGACGAGGTGGTCCGGAACGCCGATCTGATGATGGGGGCTGCGCTCGCCGTGCGCAGCTACACCAACCGCCAGATCACCCCGCTGCTCGAGCTGCAGCTGATGAGAGCCTTCCTCGCGCAGTCGCTCCCGGCGTACGCGGCGACGCAGACCTTCGACGCGCTTCGCGAGCAGCACCCGGAGTACTCCTACAAGGAGGCGGTTCTCAACCCGACCAATCCGCGAAACAAGGCGGTGGAGTGGGAGGCGGACCTCATCTCGCAGTTCCAGAACGATCCACAGCTGAAGGAGTTCCGCGGGGCGAGGGACACGACGTTCGGCAAGGCGCTGTACCTCGCCCGGCCCATCCGGGTCATCGACCCCGGGTGCCTGCGCTGCCACAGCTTGCCCGACGTGGCCCCGGCGTCGATGGTGAAAGTCTACGGGCAGGCGAACGGGTTCGGGTGGAAGCAGGGCGAGACCGTGGGGGCGCAGATCGTCTCGGTGCCCATGACCGTGGCGCTCGACAAGGCAGACCAGGCCTTCCGGACCTTCATGGCCTCGCTGGTGGCGGTGTTCGTCGTCGCGTTCGTCGTGTTGAACGTCGCGCTCTCGGTCCTCATCCTCCGGCCGATCATCCGCATGGCCCACGCCGCCGACGACCTGAGCACCGGGAACCTCGAGGTCCCCGAGTTCGTGGTGAGGGGACGCGACGAGATCGCCGTCCTGGGCACCTCCTTCAACCGGCTCCGACGCAGCCTGGAGAAGGCGATGCACCTTCTGGAGTAGAGGGGACGCCCGGTGGCCCGGGTGGCCGTTCCGGTAGAGTCGCGCGCCCGGGAGGGCAGGGGCATGGACATCGACCAGCTGATGCGGGCGGTGGCCATCGTCCTCGCGGTGACGGCCGTCGCGGTGAGCGTCG
>CAZDSB010000677.1:0-3893 GCA_964507515.1 uncultured Myxococcaceae bacterium | reverse complement strand
GCGGGGGCGCCGCGCGTCCATGCTCAGGCGTGCGCGGCCGGCTGCTCCCCCACCGCCGCCGCGGGCGCGGGCGGGACCCGCAGGTGGAACACGGTTCCCGAGGGGCCGGTGCGCTCGCACCCCAGCGCGCCCCCGTGGGCCTCGAGGATCTGCCGGCTGAGCGCCAGCCCGAGGCCGGTGCCGTGGCGCTTCGTGGTGAAGAGCGGGTCGAACAGGTGGGGCCGGGCCTCCTCGGGGATGCCGTGCCCGCTGTCCTCCACCCGGACGTGCACCGCCCCGTCCTCGGCCGAGGTGGAGAGCCGGAGCGTGCCGCCCCCCTCCATGGCTTCTCGCGCGTTCCGGACCAGGTTGAGCAGCACCTGGCGGAGCTGCCCCTCGTCCACCAGCGCCCGCGGAAGCGCCGGGTCGAGCCGCCGCTCCACGCGGATGCCGGCGCGTCCCAGCTCTCCGGCGGCGAAGTCCAGCACCGCGTCCACGATGCCGTTCACGTCCTCGGCCGCCAGCGACGGGGCGGGGGAGCGGGCCATCCGGAGATACCGTTCGGTGGTCTCGGTCAGCCGATCCACCTCGCGGATGACGGCCTGGAGCAGCGCCTTCACCTCGTCGGCCTCGGAGCCCGAGCCGAACTGTGCATGTCCCAGCGCGTCCTGTAGCATCTCCACGTTGAGCCCGATGGAGGAGAGGGGATTCCGGACCTCGTGGGCCACCTGCGCGGAGACGCGCCCCACCGCCGCGAGCCGCTCGGCGCGGAGCAGCGCCTGCTGCTGGCGGGCGAGCGCGAGCTCTCGCTCCTCGAGCGCACGGGTCATGGCGTCGAACTCCCGGCCGAGCTGGGAGATCTCGTCGTCGCCGGGGATGTTGAGCTGCCCGGTGTAATCGCCACGACGGATGCGCCCCACGCCGGCGATCAGTGCGCGTACCGGCCGGAGGCTCCGGGCGGAGAGGGCGGTGGCGAGGAGCCCGACGGCGATGGCCACCACCGAGAAGCCGATCAGCAGCACCCCGCGGCGCCGGTCCCGGCGCTCGGCCTCGTCGACCACCGCCCGGGTCCTCGTGTCGAGCGCGGCGCGCAGGGCCCGCAGCTCGCGCGAGAGCGAGTCCTGCGCACTGGCCAGCGCCCGCTGCGCCTCCGGCGATGGTGACTCGGACCAGGTGCGGGGCGTCGTGCGCTCCACCACCTCCAGATCGCGGGCGATATGCTCCACCCGGGGCTGGACCGAGTCGAGGAAGGCGCGCTCGGAGGCTGGCGCGGTGGCTCGCAACGACGAGAGCGTGCTCTCGAGCGAGCTGAGCCGGGCGTGGAGGAGCGGCGGGTAGGTGAGCGGGGCCAGCCGGGCCAGCGCGGCACGAGTCTGCGGGTCCGACTCGGCGCTGATCTGCGCCGCCTCCTGGGCCTGGTTGCGCTGGAACGACTCCAGCGCCGCGGCGTCCTGGGTCAGCGGAAGGTACCCCTGACTCACCAGGCGGATTTCTTGTTGATTCCGGTGGAGCTCGCTGACGCTGAAGAGGATGAGCAGGCCGAAGGTGACGAGGACCACCGCGTGGCCGAGGAAGATGCGCGTGGCCAGCGACACGCGCGGCTGCCGGCCCGGGAGTGGATGCGCGCCGGTCAGCCCGCCTTCTCCACGTGCTGGGCAGCCGGGGCGCCACCGGCAGCTGCCTCGAGCTGCCCGTCCGGTCCGGCGCCGTGCTCTCCGCCGGCCCGGGTGGCCTCCGCCCCGGCGGCGGGCTCGGTGTGCTCGGCCTGCTCGAGAGGTCGGGTCCGGCGCGCGATCTCCGCGGCCTCCGCGGCGGCGCGCTCCTCCACCGAGCGGTCCGAGGCGGCGACCTCGTCGGCGGTGAGCTCGGTCCGGTCCGCGGCGAGGCCGCTCTTCTTCTCCAGATCCCGAATGGCCCGCCGGAGCAGGTCCCGCTCAAGCAGCGTGCGGTTGAGCCGCTTCTCCAGCGCCTTGAACTTGTCCTTGAGGAGGTCCAGCTCCCCCTTGATGACCGTGTAGACGCGTCCCTGCGTCTCGGTGCGCCCCTTCAGCCGGCGCACCTCGGCGGAGAGCTCCTGGGCGCGGGAGCGCTCCCGGTTCGCGAGGTGCTCGAGCCGCTCCATCTTCTCGCGATCGGTATCGGACAGCTCGCGGAAGCGGCGGGGCTCGGGCGGAGGAGGCGGCGCCGCGACGGGAGCCGGCGCGGTGGGCGGAGGAGGGTGTGCCGGAGCCGGCCGCCGCGTCCGGAAGGCCTCGGCCTCGCTCCGGAGCCGGCCGACGTCGGCGAGCGCGGTCGCGAGCTCGCTCCGCACGACCTCCAGCTGCTGCGAGGCGTTCCGCTCCACGTCGGCGCGGGCCTTGAGCAGATCCGATCCGCCCTTCTCCGACTCGCGCTGGTCGTGGAGCTTCTTGCGGGTCTGCTTCAGCTCACCGCGCAGCTCGGTCACGGTGGACCTCAGCTCCTCGACCTCGCGGCGCCGCTTCTCGAGCTCCGGGTCGGGTCCGCCGCGGCCGAGTGGCGCGGGTGCGGTGGGCATGGACGCCGCCGGGGCGGAGCGGGGGTGTGCGCGGGGCAGGGCACCGCGTCCGAAGATGAGGAGCCCGAGGCAGACGACGAGAGCGAGGCTGACGAGAACGAGTAGGGTGGGAAGCATGGGGCCTTCTTTGGAAGGTCCTTTAGCATGGCCCCGGCATGCTCCACTCCACCCACCGGCTCCTGCTCGTGGCCTTCCTCGGGGCCATCGCGCTCTTCGCGACGACGGTGACTCCTGCCCTCTTCGCCACCGTCCCTCCCGCGAGCGCGGCCCGCGTGGTTGGCCGGGTGCTCCCCGTCCTCGACGGAGCGGGGCTGCTGCTCGGGCTCGCGGCGGTGGCGCTCGGAGCGTCAGGGCGCTCGGGGCGAGCTGCCCTCGTGCTCGGCGCGGTGCTCGCGGTCCTCGCCGCAGCGAGCCTCTTCGTGGTGACGCCGGAGATCGCCAGCATTCGCCGGGCGACCGGCGACGCCCTCTCTCACCTGCCGCCGACGGATCCTGCGCGCC
Organism: uncultured Myxococcaceae bacterium; assembly: GCA_964507515.1. Lineage (GTDB taxonomy): Bacteria > Myxococcota > Myxococcia > Myxococcales > Myxococcaceae > RPRB01. Next base: position 877 of record CAZDSB010000677.1, on the reverse strand, counting down.
GCCGCTTCGGCATGCTCCACGGCCTCTCCACCGTGCTGTTCGGGCTGCAGGCCGTGATGGCGGTGGCCCTGGTGGCGCTGCCGCCGGAGCGGTCAGCCTCTAGAGGTAGAAGCGGTCGGTGACTCCGGCGGTCCGGGTGAGGATGGCAGTCCACCCCAGCAACGTGTCGACTCGTCCCTCCGCCTGGGCCGGGGTGAGCCCCAGGGCGGTCAGACTCCCGGTGCAGGCGACCAGCGTCACCTGGTCGGACTCCCGAAGATGGCCCAGCAGCGACCGGAGGCTCGGCAACCCCCGCGCCTCGAACCGGAGCGCCACGTCCTCCCGCTCGGGGAAATCCGGTTCGTCCAACCGGTCGGTCAGTAGGCGTTCCAGTGCCCACCAGAAGAAATAGACATCCACCCGGCGCCCCAGAGCGGCTCCCGAGGCCGCGATGGAGAGGCCTTGATGCAGCCTGTCATAGGCGCCACTGTGCAGGAAAATCGCGAGAGTAGCGCTTTCGGAGGAGGCAGACACACACGGCAAATACCCTGGATCGTCTTGCGCATGAAAGACCTGGCTGGTACTCCCCCCAAACCCCGGATGCCAGAGGCTCACACAGCGCGGCGCAAGGACGCCCACCTCGATCTGTGCGCGCAAGGGGACGTGGAACCGGACGGGAACTCGACGCTTCTCGACTGTGTGAACCTGGTCCACAACGCGCTGCCCGAGCTGGCGCTGGACGAGGTGGAGCTGACCCTGACGCTCTGGGGGAAGGTCCTCCGCGCCCCCCTGCTCGTCACCGGCATGACCGGCGGGACGGACCGCGCACGCGAGGTCAACCGGGACCTCGCCCAGGTGGCGGAGCGGCACGGGCTCGCGTTCGGCGTGGGGAGCCAGC
>CAZDSB010000676.1:0-6969 GCA_964507515.1 uncultured Myxococcaceae bacterium | reverse complement strand
CGTAGCGCTCCTCGAGATGGTAGAGGACCTGGTTGCAGGCGATGGGGTGGCGGCCGAGCAGGGCCAGCGCCTCCTCGACGTCGTCGACGTCGAAGTTGGAGACACCGAGCGCGCGGATCTTCCCCTGATCGACCAGCGCCTCCAGCGCCCCCAGCGTCTCCTCGAGCGGGTGCCGCCCGCGCCAGTGCAGGAGGTACACGTCGAGGTAATCGGTCCCGAGCCGCCGCAGGCTGGCCTCGCAGGCGGCGATCGTACCGGCGTAGCTGGCGTGCTCGGGCAACACCTTGCTCACGATGAAGAGATCGCGCCGCGGAAGATCGCGGATCGCCTCCGCGATCATCTCCTCGGCCAGCCCGCTCCCGTACAGCTCGGCGGTGTCGACGTGGGTCATCCCGGCGTCGAGACCGGCCTGGAGCGCGGCCACCGCCTCGGCGGGAGAATCGCCCTCCATCTTCCAGGTGCCCTGCCCGATCACCGGGACCTGGACGCCTGTCCACCCGAACGTGCGTGTCTGCATGGCCAGGCCTCTTATCTCCGCAGCACATCCAGTGACAGCTTGAGCACCAGCGCGGCGACCACGGTGAGCAGCACCCAGCGGACGACGCGCTCGCCGCCGCGAATCGTCAGGTGAGCGCCCAGCCATCCGCCGACCAGCTGGCCCAGCGCCATCGGGAGCGCGGTGTGCCACACCACCGCTCCGCGCGCGGCCAGGAGCACCATCCCGCCGAGGTTGCTCGCGAAGTTGATGGCCTTCGCCTCCGCCGACGCGTGCTGGAGCGACAGATGGAGCAACCCGGCCAGCCCTACGATGAGGAGCGTCCCGGTCCCCGGACCGAAGAAGCCATCGTAGGCCCCGGCCCCGAGAGCGAGCCCCGCCGCCGGAAGCACGGCCGCGCTCGGCGCACGCCCTCCCCGCACCCGCGGTCGGAGCAGCACGCCCACCCCCGCAGCGACGAGAAGCACCAGCACCACCGGTCGCAGAACCGCGGGTCGCACCCATAGCAGTAGCTGCGCACCGGCGATCGCGCCGAGGAATGCGAGCGGAAAAGTCCACCGCGCCCGTCGGAGCGGCACCAGCCCGGCGTGGGAGAAGCGGACCAGCGCCGCCGCCGACCCGAACACCGACTGCCCCTTGTTGGTCCCCAGTGCAAGGTGGGGCGGCAACCCCGCTGCGAGAAGAGCGGGAACCGTGAGGAGCCCGCCCCCGCCGCCGATCGCATCGACCGTCCCGGCGACGAGAGCGACCAGAGCCAGCAGGGCATCCGTTCCGCTAACCTCCGCCAGCAATGGCCACTCCCGTCTCCGATGACGTTCGCAAGGCGCTCGCCGCAAAGGATCCGTACGCGCTCGCCGCGGCGGCGAACAAGGAACAGCTCGACGCACTCCGAAGCGCTGAGGAGCTGATCGACGCTGACCGTAGGCGGCTGCAGTCGGCGAACAGCTTCACCGTCGCCGCGCAGATCCTCGTGGGGTGGGTCGCCATCCTGGGGTTCTGTGTGAACGCCTATCAGAGCTGGACCAACAAGCAGCAGGCAGAACGACAGTCCCAGGTGGACCAGGACCGGTGGAGCAAGGAGTTCCAGCGCGCCCGCGAGGCGGACAAGTACCGGGCGTTCTTCGAGACCACCGTGCTGGCCACCGACACCGCGAACTACGACAAGCGGCTGGTGGGGTACGCCCTGCTCCAGGAGTTCGTGAGCGACGCCGACTACAGCAGCAAGGCGATGCTGATGCTGGAGGAGTCACTGGCCCAGGAGCTCCGGCGGAACACCGGCCAGGGGATCGACGAGGCCCACCGGAACGCGGTGGTCGCGATCGTGACCGCCCTCTCCGAGACCCGGGACTGCGGGGCGCTCGCCCGCGCCGCCCGGAGCATCGACAAGGTGGCCCAGCGTCTCAATCGCTACGGCGACATCGAGGAAGCCTCGGAGGTCTTCGGCGTGTACATCCGGCGGCTGGTCGGCCGCGCGGCGGAGGTGTGCACCACCATGGCGGACTTCCGCACCGTGCGACGGCCCTTGCGCGACACGCTGGTCAAGGCGCCGAAGATCGGTGACCTCAAGTTCCCCACCACCCCGGAGGCGGCGAATACCCGCATGGCGGAGATCCTCCGCGATCGGTGCCTGACCGACGTCGCGGTCAGTGGAGCCACCGACTGCCCGGACATCTTCGCCGGCTACGCGAGGCTCTGCAGTCAGCCAGAGGTGCTGCCCAAGGAGGCCGCGCCGACGTCGGCATCTGCCGCGCAGGTCAAGGGCAAGGCCGACGCGGGCGCGGTCAAGGAGGCCGCTGCGCGCGAGACCGAGGCCAACGCGGCTCGACTCGCCGCCAACAAGCAGGCCGACGCCGGCGGCTGCGCGCTGATGAAGGAGGTCTCGGCCCGCTATCCACCGGCGGCCGCGGGCGTGTCGGGAGCCGGGAAGTAGCGGCGCTCCCACACCATCGTGTCTCGTGCGTCGCCGCCGGGCGTGGTCGCGTCGGCGATGAGTGTCCGGAGGTGGCGGAAGCCGGCGCGCCGGGCGACGGCGATGCTGCGAGCGTTCCTCGGATCGCACCGGATCTCCACCCGGCTCACGCCACCCGGTCCGAGCGCGAGCCGGGCGAGCGCCTCGACGGCCTCGGTCGCCAGCCCGCTGCCCACCGCGTCCGAGCGGAGCCAGTAGCCGATCTCCAGCGCGTCCGCTGCCTCTCGGCGGTGCAGTCCCGCACCACCCAGGAGTTGGCCGCCGCGCAGGTCGAAGATTCCGAAGCCCCAGTCCTCGCCGGCCCGGAACCGGTGGGCAAATCCCTCGAGCCGGATGGCGAGCTCCTCGACCGGCGTGGGCTCGGCGATCGCCCAGGGGAGCCACTCCCGGAGACGGTCGAGGCTTGCGTCGATCGCGACCCGGAGCGCAGGAGCATCGGACGGCTCCCAGCAACGAAGGAGGACCCGGTCGGTGACGATGCGCTCCGGAAGGGACGGCACGGACCCGGAGGCTACCGGCGAACGGTCCGGACTGCGCGGCCACATCGCCGCTTGAGCGCCGACGCTCGTTTCGTCGAGGCTCGGGTCACTCGATGCCCTCCGATCCGCAGCTCGAGCTCTTCGCCCCCTCACCCGGCGTCGCCGCCGAGCCCGAGCGGCCGCCCGAGCCGCCGGCCCCGGCGCCCGTCCCGGACGAGATGCGAGAGATCGGCGCGCGGCTCCCCGGCGACCTCCGACTGGGCACGAGCTCCTGGTCGTTCCCCGGATGGACCGGGCTGGTCTACGCGCGCGAGGCGGGGACCGAGGTGCTCGCCCGGCAAGGCCTTCCCGCCTATGCCCGACACCCGCTCCTCCGGACGGTGGGCGTCGATCGCACCTTCTACGGCCCGGCCCCGGCCGAGACCTTCCGCGCCTGGGCCGCAGCGGTCCCCGAGGACTTCCGGTTTCTGGTGAAGGCACACGAGGCGCTCACCCTCTTCCGCTTCCCGCTCCACGAGCGGTACGGCGCGCGGCGTGGCGAGGAGAACCCGACCTTCCTCGACCCGGCATACGCCCGCGACGCGGTGGTGGCGCCGATGGTCGAGGGCCTCGGGACAAAGGCCGGACCGCTCGTCTTCCAGTTCCCCCCACAGGACGTGCAGGCGCTCGGAGGACCATCGCGCTTCGCCGACCGGCTGCACGCTTTCCTCGCCGCGCTTCCGCCCGGCCTGCTCTACGCGGTCGAGCTCCGCAATCGCGAGCTCTACACCGGCGACGTGGCCGACGTGCTGGAGGACGTGGGAGCGATCCCCGTCCTCGCCGGCTGGGGCAACCTGCCACCGCTCCGGCAGCAGGCGTGGAGGCTCCGGGCTTCCACCGCGAGCGCGCTGGTGATTCGCTGGATGCTGCCGCCCGATCTCGGATACGAGCAGGCGCGCGAGCTCTACTGGCCCTTCGACCGGTTGGTGAACGAGAACCCCACCGTCCGTGGCGAGATCGCTGACCTTGCCGTGGAGGCCATCGCCCAGGGCCGTCCGGCCTACGTGAGCATCAACAACAAGGCCGAGGGGAGCGCTCCGGTGAGCGTCGAGCGCCTCGCCGTCGCGGTCATGTCCCGCCTGGGGTCCGGCGCCCGAAGATGACCCACGCGGCCATGGTGAACACCATCTCGCCGGCGCGGTTCACCAGGACGTAGCCGAACTTCACGCTGCCGCGGTCCGGCTTGCTCCGTGAGGGACGGGCCTCGAGCACCTCGATGGTGAGCGTCATCGGATCGTCGGGCCGGACCGGCCGGAGCCACTCGAGCTTCTCGATGCCGGGGGAGCCCATACTGGTGCTCTCCTCGAGCAGCCCGTCGACCACGATCCGCATGACCAGGCAGGCGGTGTGCCATCCGCTGGCCACGAGGCCGCCGAAGTGCGTCCTGCGTGCCGCCTGCTCGTCCAGGTGGAAGGGCTGGGGATCCCACTCCCTCGCGAACCGGACGATGTCCTCGCGGCTGACGGTCCGTGGCGGGAAGGTGCGTTTCCACCCCGGCACGAGATCTTCGTAGGCCAGTCCGCCGGCTGCGCCCTCGGTCATCGACGTGCTCCTTGGTGAGTGCACCACCCCTCGTCTAGCGTGCCGGACCGCTCCCCGCCCGCTCCATCGGAGGAAGACCACACATGTCGTCGCCGCATCGTCCCATGCTCGGCATCATCGGTGGCACCGGCATGGCGGAGGCGCTCGGGTCGCTGGGCCGCGGCGAGCAACACCGCGTGGACACCCCGTTCGGCGCGCCATCCTCGCCCATCACCGTGGTCGAGATCGCGGGCGCTCCCGTCGCGCTCCTGCCGAGGCACGGCGAGGGTCACCGCTTCCCACCGGCCAAGGTCCCGTACCGGGCCAACGTCTTCGCGCTCAAGGCGGTGGGGGTCACACACCTGCTCGCCACCACGGCGGTGGGCTCCCTTCGCGAGGAGTTCCACCCCGGCGAGCTGGTGGTGGCGGACCAGATCATCGATCGCACCTACCGCCGGGACCCCACGTTCTTCGACGACCTCGCGGTGCACGTCGAGCTCGCCCAGCCGTTCTGCGCCTCGCTGCGCAAGGTCCTGCTCGGCGCGCGCTCCGAGGTGAAGGTGCACGACGGAGGAACGTACGTCTGCATGGAAGGACCGCAGTTCTCCACCCGCGCCGAGAGCGACCTTCATCGCGCGTGGGGCGCGCAGCTCATCGGGATGACGCTGATGCCCGAGGCGAAGCTCGCCCGGGAGGCGGAGCTCTGCTACGCGGCGGTGAACCTGGTCACCGACTACGACTGCTGGCGCCCCCACCCGAGCGAGCTGGGCAGCCACGAGCTGCTCGAGGAGATCATCGGGAACCTCCGGACGGCGACCGGCGCGGCGCTGGCCCTCCTCCGTGCGGCGCTCCCGGTAGTGCAGTCGCTCGCGGCGAGCGGGTGCCCGTGTCAGGAGTCCCTGGAGCGGGCGATCTTCACCTCGGGCGTCCAGATCCACGAGGAGACGCGGAAGAAGCTGGATCTCCTCCTGCGGCGCGCGCTCAGGAATCGCTGAGGCTCACTCGTAGCGGAGCGCTTCCACCGGGTCGAGCTGCGCGGCGCGAATCGCGGGCCAGATGCCGAAGACCAGACCCACCGCGGCCGCGAAGCCGATGCCGCCGGCGATGGTCGCGGGCTGCACGGCGGCGGCGAGGGGCGTGGCCAGGGAGACGACCTTCGCCAGCGCCAGCCCGAGCAGCGTCCCGATGGTGCCGCCGATCGCCGAGACGCCCGCAGCCTCGAGGAGGAACTGGAGCACGATGGTCCGGCGGCGCGCTCCGAGCGCACGGCGCACGCCGATCTCCCGGGTGCGCTCCCGGACCGAGACCAGCATCACGTTCATGATGCCGATGCCGCCGACCAGGAGCGTGATGAGACCGATGCCCAGCGCGACGCCGTAGAGCGCGCCGGTGAGCTCGGCGTAGGTGTTGGCCAGCTGCTCGGGGCGGTTGATGCTGAAGTCGCTGTCCTTCTCCGGCGCGATGCTCCGCGCCCGGCGGAGCGCGATCTCCACCTGGTCCTGCGCCCGCAGGAGATCCACGTCCGGCGCCGCCGCCACCCCGATGGTCAGCTGGCGCTTGCTGCCGAAGGCGGTGAGGAAGGTCCGCAGCGGGACCTGGATGGCGAGGTCCTGGTTCTGGCCGAGGATCTTGCCCTTCCGCGCGAGCACCCCGATGACCCGGAACGGCCGGCTGCCGATGCGGATGGTCTGTCCGATGGGATTGGAGGTGGGGAACAGACCGTCGACGACGTCCGCGCCCAGCACCGCGACCGCGCTGGAGTTGTCGTTCTCCGGGCCGGAGAGAAAGCGCCCCGACGTGACCTCCCAGCCGGCGACGGCGGGAAAGTCCGAGGTGGTGCCCTGGATGCGGACGTTGGCGAGCTGGAGGTTCGCGAACTTCACCTCGTCGGTCTTGAAGGTCATCGGCGCGACGGCCGCGACCTCGGGCAGCTCGCGCAGCTGCTCCGCGAGCGGAGGGGTCAGCTCGCGGCGATTTCGGTACTTGAAGAAGTCCCCACGCATGACCCACGGGAACTTGGTCACGTACATCGAGTTCCCGCCGAGGCTCGACAGCTGCTGCGCGAAGGAGGCGTTGAGCCCCTGGATGATGCCCACGATGGCCAGGAGGGTGCACACGCCGATCCCGATTCCCACCGTGGTGAGCAGCGTCCGCAGGCGGTTGGCCCGGAGCGCCAGGATGGCGATCTTCCCGCCCTCCACGACGTCGATGCGCATTCCCATCCGGTCGAGCTTCCTCCCGAGCGTCCGGGAAGCATGACGCGCCTCCGGCCGGTCGATTGCAGGCGAGCCCTCCACCGGCGGCTCCGGCGCACCCGCTGGCTGCACTCTAGCCCTGTCCGGGCCCCTGCATCCGGCTCCGGGTGGCGGCGCGAGTCTCCTCCATCTCCTCCAGGCTGCGGGGCCAGTCCTCCTTCAGGAGGCGCGACAGCGAGCGATCCGCGAGCAGCCGTCCCCCGGTCTGGC
>CAZDSB010000675.1:0-6910 GCA_964507515.1 uncultured Myxococcaceae bacterium | reverse complement strand
ACTGCGGGTGTAAGGTCCGGGGTGTATGCGGCTAGCGGCAGGCACCCGGGTCGGCCCCTACGAGGTGCTTTCCATTCTCGGAAGCGGGGGCATGGCAGAGGTCTATCGCGCGCGGGACATCCGGCTTGACCGCAACGTCGCCCTGAAGGTGGTGAACGAGGCGCTCTCCGGGGATCCCGAGCTCATCCGGCGCTTCGAGCAGGAAGCGCGCGTCGCCGGCTCCCTGAACCATCCGAACCTGGTCGCCGTTTTTGACGTCGGCCAACATGAGGGAGCCCCCTATTTCGTCACCGAGCTCCTAAAGGGAGAGTCGCTTGGGGAACGGCTCGCCCGTGGTCGCCCCTCGCTCGATTCCGCCCTGGACTGGGGGGGCCAGCTGGCACAGGGCCTGGCCGCGGCCCATGCCCGCGGCATCGTTCACCGTGACGTGAAGCCGGATAACGTCTTCGTCACCTCCGATGGCCATCTGAAGCTCCTCGACTTCGGCGTCGCCAAGCTCGGGGAGAGGACCCGGGCGGACGGGCGGCACGACCTCCTCGAGGAGACCGTCACGCCGAGCGGCGGGGTCACCCGCACCGGCGCCATTCTCGGAACGCCCGCATACATGTCGCCCGAGCAGGTGCGTGGGGACAAGGTGGACGCCCGGTCGGACATCTTCAGTCTCGGAGCCGTGCTGCATGAGATGCTATCCGGGCAGCGGCCGTTCCGAGGTGGATCGCTGGTGGAGACAGGACACTCTATTGTCCACGATGAACCTCCGCCGCTGGAGAACGTTCCTCCGCTCGTTGCTCAGCTCGTCCGGCGCTGCCTGGCGAAAGAGCCGGAGGCGCGTATTCAATCCGCGCGCGATCTCGCATTCGCCTTGGAGATGCTCCGCACCGACCGAGAGCCTCGGCGCGACTCGCGGGCGCAAGGTCCCCGCTCATTTTTCGCACGTTTCTGGTGGGCGCTCGTGCTGCTCGGCGGGCTTTCGGCTGCCGTTGCGGTAGGCGCCCGCTTCGGTGCCCGGCCGCTGCCATGGCCCTTGAGTGAGCAGGTGACGGTGCGCCCGATTAACTTCCTCCGCCCCGCTCGATTCACGCATGACGGGAGAATCGTCTTTAGCGCAAGGACCGCCACGACTTGGGAGCTGTTCGAACGCAATCCCGCGAGCCGATCACTTCAGCGGCTGGGGGTCCGCGGCGCCCAGCTTGCCGCCATCTCGCCGACGAACGAGTTTGCGGTCTTTCAGCCGTTCCTCCCGGAAGTCTGGCTCTCGGCCACTTTGTCCCGCGTCGCAGGTGGCGGTGGAACTCCCCGGGTCGTTGCTGAGCGGGTCCGTTCCGCGGACTGGGGCCCCTCGGGAGATCTGGCCATCATCCGGTCTCTCCCCAGCGGGTCCACGCTCGAGTATCCAACTGGCAAGATTCTGTTTCAGACGAAGGAGCCGGCTTGGCTCGAGGATGTCCGAGTCTCGCCGCAGGCGAACCTGCTCGCCTTCATTCACCATCCAGCAAGCAGCTTCAGCGGTGAGCTGGTCATCCTCGATCTGGCCGGGGTGCGGCGTGGCACTTCCAAACGGTGGCACCGGATCAAGGGCGTCGCCTGGGCTCCAGGAAACGAGGCGTGGTTCACGGCAGGCGATGACGGGTGGCCCCGAACGATCCGGGCGCTTCGGGTCGAGGGACCGGAGCATGAGGTGTACAGGGCGCTGTCGGAGATCGTTCTCCACGACGTGTCTCAGGATGGGAGGGTGCTCGTGGGTGAGGGGTTCCACGAGCGGGACATCGCCTTCGTCGGCGGCAGAACGCCCGGTACACAGTCGCTCGCCTGGAACGAGGTCGACTTCGGGCCAACGCTCTCTGCGGATGGGGGCGTGGTGCTCTTCTCCTCGAGGGACCTCAGCGGGCAACCGTCCGCCTTGCTCCGCGAGACGAGCGGCAGCCCGCCGCAGGATCTCGGGGAAGGCTTCGGGTGCGACCTGACTCCTGACGGACGCACTGCTCTTCTCTGTGCGCCTGAGGGTGGCCTCCTGTCACTCGTGACCACCGGAGCAGAGAGCGGAAAGTCGGTGCGCATCCCCGAGCTCACTCTAAAAGGGGTGCAACTCGCGGGAGGAACCTCGCGAGCCATCGCCATCGCTCAGACCTCGGATGACGCGGAATGGCGCTTGTACTCCATCGACCTCGGGACGGGCGTCACCTCCCTCGTCTCACCTCGCGCGGTCGAACCGGAAGGGGCGTTCGCGGTCTCGCCAGATGGCAAGATGGTGGCCGTGTTGACGAGGGTTGAAGCGCAGAAGTATCCAACCATCTTCCCCCTATCCGGGGGGGAGCCGCTGGTGGTGAGGAGTCTCGGAGCCGACGTCGCACCCGCGGGTTGGGTGAGCAACGACCAGGTATGGCTGACGCGCGTGGAGAGTCCCGAACCGTCCGAGTTCGAGTTGATTCGCTTCGACGTGAGGCGGCGCGCGCCGCTCGAGGTGCGACGCATCAGCTCGGGTCTGGGCCTCGCCAATGAAAGCGTGCGCGTGACCCCCGACGGAAAGAACGTGGTATTCGTGCAACAGCGGATCGCCGGGCACCTGTACGTCCTCCGAGGCCTCGTCGGAGCTCGCTGAGCACGGGCGGGCTCATGCGACCGGACCGCCCGCTGGAGGGCGTTCTGCGACGGGCGCTCGCCCGGGCCGGCATCGCCGAAGGGTACAGGCACGTCTGCAGGCGAAAGGGCTGCACCGAGCCGGTCGAGGCTCCGGACGACGGGACGCGCCGATGCTCCGTCCACGGGGCCAAGCTCTGGCCCAAGCCCAGGTTCGCCCCATTCGCTTCCACGACTTACAGCACACCAGTGCCTCGCTGCTCCTCCAGGCGGGATCCCCCTTGTACGCGGTCCAGCGGATTCTCCGTCACCGGGACCCCAGATGACCCCGAACGTCTATGGGCATCTGTCGCCGGACTACTTGCGCGGAGATCGACCGGCTGAGCTTCCATCCGGAGACTGACTCGGCCGCCGGAGAAACGGACCGCCGTGTCCCCCTAATGTCCCCCAGCCCCGAAAGGGGCCCGCATTCGCGTCAGGTGGTTCCGCGGACTCCCAAGCGGGGTAGACCTCACTTCGAAGCCATGGTGGAGTCATGGTGGAGCGTTGCAGCAGTTCTCAGCAGCTCTCAGCACCGAAAACAACTGGCTCCGTAGCTCATCTGGATAGAGCACCGGCCTTCGAAGCCGGGGGTAGCAGGTTCGAGTCCTGCCGGAGTCGCTTCAGCTCTTCAGCCCGAGCGCCGCGCTGAACGCCGCGACCGCGGTGTCGTGCACCGGCGTGGGCACGCCGACCTGGCGGCCCAGCCGGCTCACCGCACCCATCAACACGTCCAGCTCGGTCGGTCCGCCGCGCTCGAGGTCGAGGAGGAAGCTGGGCTTCATCCCCGCCGCCATCGAGCGCACCTGCTCGAGGACCCGGCCGACCTCGTCCGGCCCGAAGGCGACGCCCATCGCCCGGCCGACGCCCACCGACTCGGCCGTCGCACGCTCGAGGAGCACCTGCCCCAGCGGCGCGTCCCTCACCGGTCCGATGGCGGTCCGTGACAGCCCGCAGCAGCTCCCCATGGTGGTGATGAACGCGAACTTGCGCCACAGGTCGAGCGGCATGTCGGCGCTCGCCCGGGCCTGCGCGTCCGCCGCGGAGAACAGCGCCGCGAGCTCGGTGGCCCGCGCAGAGGTTCCTCCGGCGAGCTCTCCCACCACGACGCGGTTGAAGGCGCTCTTTCGCACTATCTGGCCGGGACCGGTTCGCTCGACGCTGATGGCGGTGAGGCCGCCGAGCAGCGACTGCCGGGGGACGCCCAGGGCCTCGAGTCGATCCGCCGCCTCGACGCCGTTGAGCAGCGGAACGACGATGGCCCCGTAGCGCGCGAGATCGGCCGCGACCGGGCCGATCGCGTCGAGGTCGTAGCTCTTTACCGTGACCAGCGCGAGCTCGGAGCCACGGAGCGCGGTCGCGTCGTCCGTCGCGGTGACCTGCGCGACCCAGCTGCTCCCGTCCGACTCGGTGACGCGGAGCCCGGAGGCCCGGATGGCCTCGAGGTGCTTGCCCCGCGCCAGCAACTGCACGGAGTTTCCGGCCCGGGCGAGCACCGCACCGTCGTAGCCCCCCACCCCGCCCGCTCCGAGGATCGCGATCCGCATGGACCGCACCCTACCGCGGCTTGAGCTCCCGGACCGTGGGGACTCCACCGACCATGCCGGCGACGAACGCCCGCCGGGCGAGCCCCACGAACAGGCCGTTCTCGAGCGCGCCGGGGATAAGCTTCAGCGCGCGCTCCAGCGCGGCCGGCTCGGGGATCTCCTTGAACCGCGCATCGATCACCAGGTTTCCCTGGTCGGTGACGACCGGGCCGGCCTTCTTCACCGCCATCCGCAGGACCGGCTCACCGCCGAGCCGCTGGATGGCGCGGGTCACCGGGCCCACGGCGAACGGCAACACCTCGACCGGGACCGGCATCTTCGAGCCGAGGCGCTCGACCAGCTTCGACTCGTCCACCACCACGGTGAACTCGTCTGCGAGCGCGGCGATGATCTTCTCGCGCGTCTGGGCCGCGCCGGCGCCCTTGATCAGCGTGAGATCCGGCGCCACCTCGTCCGCTCCATCGATGGCGAGGTCGATCCGCTCGATCTGATCGAGGTCGACGAGCGGGATCCCCAGCTGGCGCGCGAGCATGAGCGACTGGAACGAGGTGGGGATCGCTCGAATGTCCCGCAGCTCGCCCGACTTCAGTCGCGCCGCCAGATACGGGACCGCGTGGATCGCGGTCGAGCCCGTGCCGAGACCCACGAGCATTCCGGAGGTCACGCGTCGTGCCGCCGCCTCGGCAGCGGCGCGCTTCAGATCGTCGGCCGGAATCGCTGTCACGCGGGGCATTCTCGTCGAAAGAGAGCCCCGGCACACGCTCCAACGTGCGCTATTCGAACAGGAAGGTGCTCGCCACCGGGAAGCCGGCTGCGTCCTCCCCGCCGAAGACGAGCACCTTGCCGTTGCCGAGCAGGGTGACCGTCGCGCCCGGCCACGCCGGGGCCAGGGTCGGGCCGTGAGACCACGCGTTCGCGGCGGGGTCGTAGAGCTCGGTCAGCTCGACGGCGCCTCGGTCGCTCGGGTTCGCGACTCCACCGACCACGAGCACTCTCCCGTCGGTCAGGAGGGTCGCCGAGTGGAGGAAGCGGCCCGCCTGGAGCTCGCCGGCCGGGGCGAAGGTTCCGGTCGTGGGGTCGAAGATCTCGGCGTGCTCCGGGCCAGGTGCTCCCGGACCGCTCGCGACCCCGAACCCGCCACTCATCAGCACACGGCCGTCGGCGAGCAGCGTCGCCTGGTGGAGCGCGCGCCCGATCGCCATGGGCCTGGTGGGGGTGAACAGACCAGTCGCGGGGTCGAAGATCTCGGCCAGCGGCGTGGCGACCTCGGTCGCGGTCTGCCCTTCGATCACGCAGCAGATGAAGCCGCCGGCGATCAGAACGCGTCCGTCGCGCAGCAAGGTGACGGTATGCAGCCGCCGCGCGGTGCCCATCGGCGCGCCCTTGGTCCAGGCACGGGAGACGGGCTCGTAGATCTCGGTCTCGTCGATGCCCGGAAGCCCGCCACCGGTCAGCAGCACGCGCCCGTCGGCGAGCAGCGCGCCGTTTCCGGTCCCGAAGTGATGGACCTTGAGATCTCCTGCGCGGCTGAAGCTCTGCGAGCCGGGATCGAAGGTCTGGCTCAGCACCGTCCCCGGGGTCCCGATCCCAACGCCGGCGTTGATGCCGCCGCCGGCGAGGAGGAAGCCCGACCGCAGCGGGAAGACGTTGGTGAAGCCCGTGTCCACCGAGGCCGAGAAGGCCAGGTCCGGGCCGCGGCTGAAGGCCTCCGAGGTGGGATCGAACCGCGAGGAGGTATTCGTGTCCGGCACGTTGATGGACTCGGAGGTGTTCCCGCCCATCACCAGCGCGCTCCCGTCGGAGAGGGCCATCGCGACGTGGTTCTTCCGGGAGACCGCCGCATCGGCGAGGTGCCGGACACGATCGCGGTAGTGCGCCGCGACGGTCACCGTCGCCGTGGCGGTCTTCCCTGCGGCATGGACGGTCAGAGTGAACGCCCTGGTGGCGGCGAGGACGGGTGTGTCGACGGGAGTCCCGCTCGTCACCGGGCCCAGCGCATCGATCTCCGCGCTGTCGCCGGAGAAGACGGCGGTCAGCCGGGTTCGCTCTCCGACGAACACGCTGTCGTCGCTGGCCTCGAACCGGGTGATCGAGGGCCCGGCGACGGCCGGATCACGGGGGGTTCCGGTTCCGCCCGGGGTGGCGCCCCCGCAGGCGACGAGCGCGGCGCCGCCAGCGATGGAAAGGAGCAGCAGGACGGTGACGGTCTGGCGACGGTACATCGATCTCCCTCGATGAGCGGTCTCGGCCTGGAGACCCGAGGAAGTGTCAGGGTTGCCGGTACAGCTGCCACCGCCGCCGAACGCTATGACCGCATAAACAGGTCCCGCGTTGCGCGCACTCCTTTTCCGGGATCAGAACCTTCCTGCGATCGAGAGCCCCAGGTAGGACGGGCTGACGGCCGGCGTGATGACCGCCGTCGTCTCCTTGTTGCTCGCGAACGCGAGGTGCAGCGCTGGAATCGCGTAGCCCAGGCCGCCCCCGAGCAGCGCGCCGGTGATCACGTCCGTCGCCCAGTGCCGGTCCGCCGCCACCCGGAGCACCGCGGTTCCGGTCGCCACGACGATCGTGATGGGACAGACCGCCCCACCCCAGCCGGTGTGCGTGGTGTCGAGGAACCCGTGGTGGAAGCACTCCAGCGCCACCGCGGCGAACACCAGCGACGTGTGACCGCTCGGAAAGGACGCGTACTTCGCGCCGATGCTGCACTCGGAGAGCGACGGGTTGACCTGGCACTCCTTCACGAA
>CAZDSB010000674.1:0-4969 GCA_964507515.1 uncultured Myxococcaceae bacterium | reverse complement strand
TCCCGCCGGAGCTCGCGGACGTGCTTCGCCGGGCCGGCATCCCCCCGGTGACCGGTGGCAACAGGGGCACCTGACCCCGGCAGACCACGTCAGCGCGTGACGATCACCGGGGGCGACCCCTCCTGCGCGCGAGGGGCCGCGGCCCACCGCTGTCGGGCGGCACGCTTCGCGGGACCGGGCTCTCCGAGCCGGCGACGCCCAGGATCCAGGTGCGGAAGGCGATCACTGCAGGGTGGTTCTCGGAGCGCGGCGGGTAGACGAGGTAGTGCGCATAGCGGTCGAGGATCCGGTTCCCGGTCAGCGCCACCAGCCGCCGGGACTCGATGAGCGGACGGGCCATCGTCAGCCGGCCCATCGCCACGCCCATGCCCTCCATCGCCGCCCGCTGGAGCGCATCGGTGTCATCGAACGCGGCCACCCACCGGGTGGGCGGAGTGCCGCCGTAGCGCTCGAACCATGCCTGCCACCGCTCGTTGAGGTCACGCAGCAGCGGGACCCCGGTGAAGTCCCCCTGGGCCACCCGCGGGAACCGGCGCAGCAGCTCTGGGCTGCAGACGGGAATGACCCACTCCTCGAAGAGGAGGTGCGTGCGGAGCTCCGGCCAGCCGCCCTGGCCGAAGCGGATCGCGACGTCGACGTCCTCCCGGTCGAAGTCCACGACGTCGATCGACGACTGGAGGTTCAGCTCCACCTCCGGGTGGACCGCGGTGAAGCCGGGGAGCCGGGGGATGAGCCAGCTCGAGGCGACCGACGGCATGACGCTCACCGTGAGGGCGTTCGGGTTTCGGATCGCCTGGGGGGCCAGCGCCGCCGAGATGGCGTCGAGGTGCGGCGCCACCTGCCCGAACAGCCGCTCCCCGGCTGGGGTGAGGCTCAGCCCGCGTGGACCGCGGTGGAACAGCCGGTGCCCCAGGAGCTCCTCGAGGCCCCGCATCTGGTGGCTCAGCGCGCTGACGGTGACGTGGAGGGAGGCCGCCGCCCGGGAGAGGTTCCGCGCCCGGGCCGCGGCGACGAACCCCGGAAGCACGTGGAGAGGGACCTTGCTCATCTTGAATACCGTTCAAGCCGACCTTGAGAAACTATCGCGTGTTGCCCTCTGATGCCCCGAATTACACCTTCGGCCGTACTCAAGTCTGAGGAGTCCGTCATGAGCATCTGGACCGACCTGCTGTCCCTGCACGGATACGTCATCCGCCCCCACAACGACGACGCCGAGCCCGCCCGCCCCCGGCCGGTGACCTCCACCGAGGCGGACGAGCTGCGGGAGCTGATCGGCTGCCGCTCGCCCTCCACCCCCAGGCCGGAGCCCAGGGGCCCGCTGCTCGGGGTCCACGGCCTCGCTTGACGGCTCGCCCGGGCATCGAGTAACCATATGGTTACCGATGCACCGGGCCCGAGCAGACGCCGACGTCTTCCGCGCCATCGCCGACCCGACCCGGCGCGCGCTGCTGGATCGCCTCCGCGCCGGTGGCCTTCCCGTGGGCGAGCTCGCCAGCGAGTTCCGCACCAGCCGGCCCGCGATCTCCAAGCATCTCCGCGTCCTCCGTCAGGCCAGCCTCGTTCGCGAGCGCCGCGAGGGTCGCCTCCGCCGGTACGAGCTCACCCCGGGCCCGCTCACCGAGGCCTTCCGGTGGATCGAGGGTTACCGCGCCTTCTGGGCGCTGAACCTCCAGAGCCTGAAGCGCCACCTCGAGGGAGGAGACCGATGACTGCAGTGGCCGACGTGCAGGCGCGGACGGTGCACGCTGCGGTGGAGATCGCGGCGACGCCCGAGGCCGTCTTCCGGGCACTCACCGATCCGGACGAGCTGGCCCGGTGGTGGGGAAGTCCCGAACTCTACCAGACCCACGACTGGAAGCTGGACCTTCGGCCGGGAGGCAAGTGGAGCTGCCAGGCCCGGAGCGCGGAGGGCACCGGAGACGTGCGGGGCGAGGTGCTCGCGGTCGATCCACCCCGGCTCCTCGAGGTCAGCTGGGAGCCGAGCTGGGAGGAGTACAAGCGGAGCATCATCCGCTACACGCTGGAGAAGGTCCCCGGCGGCACGCGGCTCAGCCTGTTCCATCGGGGACTCCCGTCCGAGGAGTCGACGAAGGGCCACGGCGAGGGCTGGACCCGGGTGCTCGGCTGGCTCGTGGAACGGCTCGCCGGCACGGGTGCCGCCCGCTCGTCGGCCTAGGCCCGGCGCCGCCGCCGCACGAGCGCGACGAGGCCGAGGAGCGCCAGCCATGGCGCGGGCGGACCGAACGCGGCGGTGCATCCGCTGCTGCCGCCTCCGCTGCTCGGAGTGGTCGGGACCTTGACCGTCAGCGCCGAGACGTTGGCGGCGCCGGTCGCGGAGACGGAGTCCGCCGTCGTCACGGTCGTCCCATTGCCGTCGGCGGTCGTGGCCGCCTTGAGGGTGGTCGTGAAGGTTCGCGTGTCGCCGGGCTGGAGGTCGCCCAGCTTGCAGGGGAAGGCCGTGGTGCAGTCACCCGAGTTTGAGACGAACGTGAGCCCGGTCAGCACGTTGGTCACCGTCACCGCGGGAGCGACGTAGGGCCCGGGGTTGTGCACCGTGTACGTGAAGGAACCCTGCTGTCCCTCGGTCAGCGAGGTGGGGCCCTGACCGGAGATCGCGAGATCCACCGGGAACCAGCCGATGTCCCGCAGGAGGAGCGGCGTCAGGTCCAGCGCGTGGCCGAGGTCCGGATTGATGACCGGCTCCATGAGGAGGTTGGGGAACGCCGTCTTGTCCCAGTGGGACACGGACGAGCCGGACTCGATGGGGTTGGGGGCATACAGCAGCACGCGGTCCGAGGCGTCCGTGCCGGCGCGACCCTGGCTCGCGTCGCGGGTGAACACGGCGTGGACCTCGCCCGCACCGACCGCGCCCTTCAGCGACGTTCCATCCGCCTGGCTGATCATCGCCACCGGGATGAGCACGTCGAGCGCATCGTCACCGACCGGAGTTCCGGGATTGAAGATCGCGGTCGCCACGTTGTTCGCGACGACGAGCCCGATCGCGCCCGCGTCCTGGGCATTGCGGGCCTTCTCCACGAAGGGGCAACCCGCGTCGTTCGGTCCGCCGCGGTCGAGGATCGCGATCTTCCCGTCGAGTGGGTCGAGCCGGCCCTGTACCGAGCAGCCATAGCCGGTGGACCCGACCCGCAGCGGTCCGGAGATGCCTCCGTCCACGGGGATGGCACCGCCGAACTGCGCGGCCGCGATGGCGTAGCTCTTCACCGCCGAGGGCGTGTTCGGCGCCGAGGTAACGTTGAGGATCGGTGGAAGAGCGAGGACAGCGGGCACGGCCGCGGTCACGGCCGCTCCGTCCCAGGCGAGCCCTCCGCTGCTCGCCGAGGCCGCCCGGGCCGAGGGCGTGAGGTCTACCCAGTGCTTTCCGGTGGCCTCGTCGTACATGTAGTAGGACCAGATGTCCGGCTCGTTCATCGCCGGGAAGTTGCCGGTCGTCGGGTCGACCGAGCTCACGAACCCGAGCCCGTGACCGAACTCGTGCAGCACCACGGTGAGCAGGTCGATGGCGCTCTCGTGCTGGCCATCCAGGCCGTAGTACCAGGTGAGCCCACCGCAGTTGGCGGTCTGGGGGGTGTCGAGGCTGGAGTTGAAGTTCGCCAGGATGTCGTAGTTCCCCTGGTCGCTGCCCGTCCCGGACAGGATCTGCACCTTGGCGAACCGCGCCGTCTCGGCCGAGACGTACCAGGTCTTCGGCTTCGGGAAGAACGTGGGCGGGACGCCGGCGTCGAGCGTCGGGTCGTCGCTGGAGAAGAGATTGACGGGAGTGGCGCTCCCCAGGACCGCACCGGTGGCGGTGCAGTCGAGGGGGCGGAAATGAGCGATGACCGAGATGGGAACGTCGCTGTCCAGGTTCTGTCCCCAGATCTGTGCCGCCTTCTGGAAGACGTTCAGTCGCTGCGCGCCCAGCGTCGTTCCGGTGTTCCCGCCGACCGGGCTCCTGGGGGTCGGATCGTTGAACCCGGTGTTCGCTCCGTCGCCGTTCGTGATGATGATCGTTGCACTCCCGAGTGCGGCCGGCGCGCCGAGGAAGAGCGCCACCGCGAGAAGGGTCCGCAGCGCCGTCACTGGCCGGCTCCGTTCCCGGCGGTGAAGAAGGCCTCGGCTGCGGGGGCGCTGTCGACGCAGCTCACGACCGGTTTCCCGTCCGGGCCCATGCGCGCAACCATCACCTGAATGAGGCAGTTCGGCAGGGTCAGCCGCCGGATGCTCTGCCCGTTGCTCAGGGTCTGCCTGCCCTGCTGCACGCCGGAGCGATCCGTCGCGACCCGCACCGCCTCGACCAGCTTCGCCGTCTCCGCGGCGACGGTCGGCGGTGCGGCGCTCCGCTCGGGCGCGGCGTTGCAACCGGCCAGCCCGCAGAGCGCGAGCACCACCCACGCACCGGCGCGGCCGGCACGTCCCAGATCTCCGTACATGCGTCCTCCGAACTCTCTCGACCCCGAAGCCTAGGACACTCGCGACGCCCGACGGCAGCCTTCCGGCGGGCGTGAATGTTCGTTCACACGGGGCTCGTGTACGTGGGGACCCAGGCCCCGCCATCCGTTGCTCATGGCCCGTCGGTCGCCCTCGTACCTGGGTGCGCACCGCCACCGTGTTTCGATTCCGGACGGCGGTGACGACTCTCCACCCCGGCACGGACGGGTCCCCACCCCTGCACGCTCCGGGCTCGCGCTAGAACGCTCGGCCGCCCTCGACCTCGGTCACGAGGCGCTTCCGGTAGTCGTGGTAATCGACCTCGACCGCGTGGCGGATGGAGTCGGTGAAGTGGAAGTCCGGGTGGTCCAGCTCCCGGCGGATCGCTGCCTCGATGTTGGCCGGCCGCCTCCAGGCTCCGAGCAGCGCCCGCGCCACCAGCCGCCCCTGCCAGTCGGAGAGCGGCCAGATGCATCCCTGCGGCTGGAAGAGGCCGATGAAGAAGAGGTCCTCGAAGCGAGGATGGAAGATCTTGAGGTAC
>CAZDSB010000673.1:0-6178 GCA_964507515.1 uncultured Myxococcaceae bacterium | reverse complement strand
CCAGCGCTCCGGACGAGGCGACCTACCGCTTCTGCGAGGCGATGGGCTTCCGCGACGCGGAGCGGGGCGTCGTCACCCTGGCCCCTTGAGCGTCCACGCGCCGGGCAAGGTCGTGGGCCCGAGGCGGTGGACCAGCGCGGCCAGCCGCTCCTTCGCTCCGGGCTCCACCTCGCGGAACCGCACGCCGATGGCCTGCTCGCGCGAGCGGGCCCAGGCCACCACGCCCTCGAGCTCGAACTGCTCTTCCTCCACGAGCATCACCAGCTGGAGCACGTGACCCACCGGATAGGCGTTCTCGGTCTTCAGGCAGATGCCGCCCACCGAGAAGTTCACCGCGTAGGAGCGGAGCGCCTCCGCGGCGGCGGCGGCGTCACGGAAGTGGACCTCGATCCGGACCGGGATGCGGTCCGTCGCGCGGCGTTCCTCACCCTCGTGGGGGGTCTCCATCCGTCCCGCCGGATGTCTAGCGGAAGCGCGGGTCGATGGCCAGATACGCAGCCGCCCGGAGGGACTTCCGGTGGAGCTCCTGCGGCGACCGCATCACCTGCATCAACAGCTTGCGTCCGAAGACGCGCCGGAAGAGGCCCGACTCGTGCGTGGCGTCCCACAGCTCGAGGTCGAGCGGGCTCCGGGCGCGGAGCTTCAGCAGCACCGCGTTGGGCAGGAGCCTCGCCTGGAGCCGCACGATGCTCTGGCGGTGGCTCCGGTCCAGCGAGTCGGCGAGCCGGAGGAGGGTCGCGAGCTTGCGCACCACCCGGACCTCCCCCGGACCGAGGCCTTCCATCCCCGAGTGGCCCGGGTCGGGCTGGCTCCGCCGGTGGTAACGCGCGATGCGAGCCACCAGCTCGCGCTCGCGCTCCCGCAGCCCCGGGATCTCCGCGTTCTGGATGAGGTAGTAGCTGTGCCGGTGGTGCTTCTGGTAGCTGACCGCGTTGCCCACGTCGTGGAGCAGCCCCGCGACCTCGAGCAGCGGACGCGCCGACGCCGGCAGGTTGTGCAACGGCGCCAGGTCGTCGAACAGCTGGAGCGACAGGCGGGTCACCTGGGTGGCGTGGGCCTCGTCGAAGTGGAACCGGCGGCCAACCACCAGCGCCGCCTCGTGGAGGCTGTGGTCGTCCCCGGCATCCTTGCGGCGGATGAGATCCACGAGGATGCCCTCGCGGAGCCCGCGCTGCACCGCGGTGACCGACTCGATCCCCAGGTGCTTCACCAGTTGCTCGAGGATGACGGCCCCGGCGCACACGATCTCCGCGCGGCGGGCGTCGAACCGCTTGCGCCGCTGCGCCGGTGAGGTGTCCACCAGGTCCTCGACCACCTGGGAGATCTGCCGGGCGGTGGCGTGCGGCGCTCCCTCGGAGGCGGCGTACCCGACGACGGCGCCGATGGTCCCCGAGCTGCCCAGCGCCGTGCGGGGCGCGCCGGCGATCCGGGCGGGAAGCCCCTCGGTGAGGGCCTCGGAGACGTAGCCCCGCATGAGCTTGAGCTGCTTCTTGCTCATGCTCTTCGCCGTCCCGAAGAGCTCGGTCAGCCGCACCGCCCCGAGCCCCACGCTCCACATGGCATTGGGCGTGTCCCCCAGCGCGGAGGCGACCTCGGTCGAGCCGCCGCCGATGTCGATGCACAGCGAGCGGGCCGAGGGCGGCTTCCCCCACAGGACGCCCATCGTGATGAGCCGTGCCTCCTCCATGCCGGAGATGACCTCCAGCCGGAGGCCGGCCTCCTCGCGGGCACGGCGGACGATTTCGTCGCGGTTCTTTGCCTCGCGGATCGCGCTGGTGGCGACCGCCCGGACCTGCGCGTGGTAGCGCCGGCAGAGCGCGCCCCAGCGCCGGAGCGTCGAGAGCAGCCGGTCCGCCACCTCGCGTGGAATGACGCCGGTCCTGAACACGCCCTCTCCCGGACGCACCGGGTCGCGCTCCTGGTGGAGCAGCTCCAGCGAGCCATTGGCCAGCAGACGCGCGAGCTCCAGGCGGACGGCATTGGTGCCGACGTCGATCGCGGCGAGCACGGGTTCTGGGACGGGTCGGGTCAAGGCTCTCGGGACAGGTGTAACAATGCGCTCCGACGCGCAAGTCTGCGGGCTTGCCGGGATCGCCTCTTCACGTCATCGTCATCCAGCTGGAACCCCCCGGACGCACCCGTCCGCCCACCCCGTCCCACCCGCCCGTGGAAGCCACCGACCCCAGGATGTTCATCAACCGCGAGCTGAGCGCGCTCGCCTTCAACCTCCGCATCCTGGGGGAGGTCCAGGACGCCGCCCTGCCGGCCTACGAGCGGGTGAGGTTCCTCTCCATCGCCTCGGCGAACCTGGACGAGTTCTTCATGGTGCGGGTGGCGGGCATCAAGCAGCAGCTCGCCTCGGGCGTGACCGCCACCGAGGCCGACGGTCTGTCGCCGACGGAGCAATTCCAGGGCATCACCACCGAGGTCCGGGAGATGGTGCGGCTCTTCGACGCCGTCTGGCGGGACGAGCTGGTGCCCGTGCTCCGCTCCCACGGCGTGGAGATCCTGGCCCCCGACGCCCTGGATCGCCCGCAGCGGGACGCGGCGAAGGAGCACTTCCGCTCGGTGGTCTTCCCCGCCCTGACCCCGCTGGCGGTGGATCCGGGTCACCCCTTTCCACACCTCCGCAACAAGTCGCTCAACCTCGCCGTGGTGCTGCACCGCGAGGGGCGAAAGCGGCGCTCGGGAGGAGGCCCCGGCGACCTGGCGGTGGTCCAGGTGCCCACGGTTTTGAGCCGCTTCGTCCCCGTCCCTGCTCCCGAGGGCCGAAGCGCGTACGTGCTGCTCGAGGACCTCATCGGCATGTTCCTCGGCGAGCTCTTCCCCGGCTTCACGGTGGAGCACCGCGCGGCGTTCCGCGTGACCCGGAACTGGGACCTGGACCTGGACGAGGAGGAGTCCGAAGACCTCATGTCCACCATCCAGGAGGAGCTGCGCCGCCGGGACCGGGGGATGGCCGTGCGGCTCGAGCTGGACCAGGCCGCCACGCTCGCCCTGGAGGCGTCGCTCCGGCAGTCACTGGGCCTGACCCACGAGGACGTCTACCGCTCCGAGGCGCCGCTCGAGCTGTCCGACCTGACGGCGCTGGCCGAGCGCGACCACCGCCCCGAGCTGCGCGCCGAGCCCTTCACGCCCGCCCTGCCGTCCGCGCTCCGCGACGCGGAGAGCCTCTTCCCGGTCCTGGCGCGGGGAGACGTCCTGCTCCAGCACCCCTACGAGTCGTTCGACCCGGTGACCCGGTTCATCGAGGAGGCCGCGGACGACCCGAACGTGCTGGCCATCAAGCAGACGCTGTACCGCATCGCCCCGGATAGCCCGATCGCCCGGGCGCTGAGCCGGGCGGCGGAGAACGGCAAGCAGGTGGCGGCCCTGGTCGAGATCAAGGCGCGGCTGGACGAGGCCAACAACATCGCCTGGGCGCGGCGGATGGAGGAGGCCGGGGTCCACGTCGTGTACGGGCTCATCGGGCTGAAGACCCACTGCAAGATCGCCCTGGTCGTCCGCCGGGAGGCCCAGGGGATCCGCCGCTACGTGCACCTCGGCACCGGCAACTACAACGCCTTGACCGCGCGGCAGTACACGGACCTGTCGCTCTTCACCGTCCGCACGGCCGTGGCCGACGACGTGAGCGCGCTCTTCAACATGCTGACCGGCTACGCCGTCCCGCCGACCTTCAAGCGGCTGGTGGTGGCGCCCTTCGGGCTCCAGGAGAAGCTCACCGAGCTGATCCGCCGCGAGGCGGAGCGGGCCAGACGCGGCGAGGGCGCGCGCATCGTGGCCAAGGTGAACCACCTGGTCGACGCGGCGCTGATCCGCGAGCTCTACGCGGCCTCGCAGGCGGGCGTCCGGATCGATCTCCTGGTGCGTGGCATCTGCTGCCTGCGACCCGGCGTGCTCGGCGTGTCGGAGAACATCCGGGTGCGAGCCATCACCGACCGCTTCCTGGAGCACGGGCGGGTCTTCGCCTTCGGTCCGCCCGAGCGGGCCGAGGTGTTCCTCTCCAGCGCCGACTGGATGACCCGCAACTTCGTCCGCCGGGTCGAGGTGATGGTCCCGGTGGAGGATCCGGTCATCCGGCTGAAGCTGCTGGACGAGGTCCTCGGCATCGGGCTCCGGGACGACACGAAGGCCTTCGAGCTCCAGCCCGACGGGACGTACCTCCCGGTCCGATCCGAGGGTGGCCCCACGGTCCGGAGCCAGATGGTCTTCCTCGGGCGCGCGCGCGTCGAGCCGGGGAAGGAGGCGGTCATCCGTCACATCGCCGCGCCGGAGCCGTCCGCGCCGCCCCGCTCGGCGGTGCCGCAGGGCTGAGGCTCGCCAGCGGCCTTGCACGCCCGCCGTCGTGCTGAGAGACACGGGACGCCGTGACCCTCCTCCGCGCCGCCGACGTCTCGCTCTCGTTCGGGAGCCGCACGCTCTTCCACGACCTCACGCTCGTCGTGGAGGAGGGCGAGCGAGTCGGCCTGGTCGGGGTGAACGGCTCGGGCAAGTCGACCCTGATGCGCATCCTCGCCGGCGAGCTGCGTCCGGACGCGGGCGAGCTGCAGCTCCGGCGCAGTGCCCGGATCACCTTCCTGCCGCAGGAGCCGGCGTTCCCGCCTGGCGCGACCGTCGCCGGCGAGCTCTCCGTCGCGCAGGCGCCGCTCCGGGAGGCGCTGGACGCGCACCATGCGCTCGCGCACCAGCTGGCCACGCTCGAGGGTGACGCGCAGGCCCGGGCGGCGACGCAGCTCGCGACGCTCGCGGATCGCATCGAATCCCTCGGAGGCTGGGACACCGAGCACCACGCCCGCACCCTGCTGGACCGGCTCGGGGTGAAGGACTGGGAGCGGCCGGTGGCAGAGCTCTCCGGCGGAGTCCGGAAGCGGGTCGCCATCGCACGCGCCCTGCTCTCCCGGCCGGAAATCTTCTTGTTCGACGAGCCGACGAACCACCTCGACGCCGATACCGTGGAATGGCTGGAGGACACGCTCGACGCTCTCCCCGGCTCGCTGCTGCTCGTGACCCACGACCGGTACTTCCTCGACAGCCTCGTGGACCGCGTCGTCGAGATCCAGCCGGGCGAAGGCCTGGTCTCGTATCCGGGAAACTACCAGGCCTATCTGGAGCAGAAGCTCGCGGCCGAGGAGGACGCCGCTCGCGCCGAGCACAAGCGGGGTCGGTGGATCGCGCAGGAGGTGGCGTGGCTCCGGCGCGGCCCGGAGGCGAGGCGGACGAAGAGCCGTGCCCGCATCGAGCGCGCCCGCAGGCTGATGGCAGAGCCACGCTTTCGGCGCCCCCGGGTCCCCGAGCTGCAGCTGGCCGAGGCACCGCGTCTGGGTCACACGGTGTTCGAAGCGCGTGACGTGGCCTTCGGCTGGCCGGAGCGCGAGCTGTTCGGCGGCGTGTCGCTGCTCGTGCAGTCCGGAGACCGGGTGGGCATCGTCGGGCCGAACGGGGCGGGCAAGACGACGCTGCTGCGCGTGCTCCTGGGCGAGCTCCCCCCGCGACGAGGCACGGTGGTCCGGGGACGGACGGTGCGCGTGGCGCACTACGACCAGGGCCGGGAATCGCTGGACCCGGAGCAGACCGTCTACGAGGCGGCCTCCGCCGAGGAGCACGTCGAGCTCGGCGGCGGGACGGTGGCCCTTCGCGACTACCTGGACGACCTCCTGTTTCCGATCCCGATGCAGCGGATGAAAGTCGGAGCGCTGTCGGGTGGTGAGCGCAACCGGCTCCTCCTCGCCCGGCTCTTCCTCCAGGGCGCGAACGTCCTGGTCCTCGACGAGCCCACCAACGACCTCGATCTGCCGACGCTCAACGTGCTCGAGCGGCTCCTGCTCGGCTTCAGCGGGGCGGTGCTCCTCGTGACGCACGACCGGTACTTCCTGGACAAGGTCGCCACGCGAATCGTGGCGGTGGAGGGGGACGGCAAGGTCGTCTCCTGGCCTGGAAACTTCACCACCTACCGTTCGCTGCGAGCGCAGGCCGGCGTCGGGGCCGTCACCGAGGTCGAGCGCCGCGACGGGCCTCCGCCGGCAGAGCTGGTCGAGCCGTCGCGACCGAAGCGGCTCGGGTACCAGGCGCAGCGGGAGCTCGATGGCATGGAGGCGGCGATCGAGGCGGCCGAGCTCCGGCGCGCAGCGGCCGAGACGGAGCTGCTGCGTCCGGACGTCTACTCCGACGGGCGCCGCGC
>CAZDSB010000672.1:0-22592 GCA_964507515.1 uncultured Myxococcaceae bacterium | reverse complement strand
GCGCCTCGTCGAGCGGGATCCACCGCACGCCCTCCTTCTCGTAGGTGGAGAGCAGCCGGTCGAGGATGCGCGCGTCGAAGGCGCCGGCGTGCAGGAGTAGGACGTGAGGCACCGGGCGCCCCGCGATCCGGCGCAGGGCGTCGTCTGCCCACCGCAGCTGGGCGACGGCCGCATCGAGCAGCATCGACTCGAGAGCCTCGACGCTCGCCGTGTCGCCTCGACGGAGGCAGCGGACGTAGGGCGGGTTGTAGGCCCAGTCGTCGAAGTCGATCGTCACCTCGGCGATCCGATAGTGCCGCTCGACCAGCGCCTGGCGCAGCGCCAGACGCGAGGGCACGTCCGTCCCCTGCGCGAGGTACGGGTAGCGGAACACCTTCCAGACCCGCTCCTTGCCTGGCCCGAGCAGCTCGGCGAGCAGCGGTTCCCCGGCGTCGACGTCCGCGAGGTAGGCCTCGAGGCCGACCGCCTTGAGCTCGGGGTGATGCGCGGTGTGGTTCCCCAGCGGGTATCCGGCGGCCACCCACGCCTCGAGCGCGGCGCGGTCCTCGGGCCGGGCGCGCCCCGAGTTGACGAACCCGTACACCTGGGGCACGCCGTGCCGGCGGAGCGCATCGAGCAGGGCGCGGTGCAGCCCGAGCCGGTCCTCGCCCGGCGCCTCCGGCCCGTGCCGCGGGAGGTCGTCCACCGTGACCGCGACGCGTGTCTGGGCACGGGACGCGGCCGGAGCCGGCGGACTCGATGCGCACGCGCAAAGAGTGAGGAGGACCGCGGCCAGCCTGCTCATCGGGCGGCCACGGGCACCGCCTTCCGCACCAGCTCGCGGACGCGCTGCTCGACCGGCCACACGTCGGCGACCTTGCCACGGACCACGAGCACGCCCACCAGCCGGCGCTCGGTGTCCACCCAGCCGGTGAATCCGAACACCCCCTGGGTGACGACCTCGAGGGCTCTCCCGTCGCTGCCAACGCGGTCCCGGTACACGCCGAACCCGGCGCGGAGCGACTCGCGTCCGGGCGCGAGCGCGAAGGCCGACTGCTGCAGCGGCACCCCACCGCTCTGGTCGGCGAGCACCGCCTCGCGCAGGGCGGGGCCGAGCAGGTCGGGGCTGGCTCCCGGTAGCAGCTGGCGGAGCGCGCGTGCGTACTCGGCGGCGTTCGCCTGGGCGCCTCCCGCGATGCGCGGGTTATCGGTCTGCCCGAACCCGGTGGCACGGAATCCGAGAGGGTCCATCAGCCGCGTCTGCATCAGCAGCGCCCACGGCTTTCCCGAGGCGAGCTCCGCCATCCGGCCGGCCACCTGGAACCCGGCGCCGCCGTCGATGAAGGCCTTTTCCGGTGGGGCGCGGAGGGGGAGCCGGGAGATCTCCTGCGTGCAGGTGGCCAGCGTCGCCGCACGCGTCTCGAGACAGTCGGCGCGTGCGGGCAGGCCCGAGGTCTGCGCGAGGAGCATCCGCAGCGTGATGCCGGCCTTGTCCTTCGGCCAGTCGGGCAGGAGCGAGCCGGCTGTCGTCTCGAGCGTGAAGAATCCGTCCCTGACCAGCGAGAGTATGACCAGCGTGCTCAGCGGCTTCGTTGCCGAGGCGATGGGGACCGCGTCCGCGGTGGTGTACCCGCCGTAGGCGCGCTCGAAGATCACCGCGTCGTCACGTTCGACGCGGAGCACACCGCCGCCCCACGCGGGGAGCGCCTGGGCGAGCAGCGCGTCCACCTCGCCGAACGCCGCGGGCGTTCCGAGTGCGGCCGTCGTCGCGGCGCGGCCGGCATCCGGAGCCGAGGCGTCCGACGCCGTGGTGGAGGGCGCCGGACGCTCGGGCGCCGTCGCGCAGCCGAGCGCCAGGCAGACGAGGACTGTGGCGGGTCCCCTCACCGGCCGGGGAGCTTACTCCACCCGGCGATCGGCGAACGTCCGGAGCTGCTCCCGGTCGCTGAAGGACAGCCGGCGGGCAAAGCGGGCGGCCAGCACCCCGGCGACGGCAGCCACGGCGACCAGCTGGTACATGATGACCAGCTGATAGCGCACCGCCTGGTCGGGCGCGGTGCCGCTGACGATCTGGCCGGTCATCATCCCCGGCAGCGCGACCAGCCCCACGGTGAGCAGCCCGTTGATGGTGGGGCGAAGCGCTGCGTTCATCGCCGCCCGGACGTGCCGCTCGACGGCCTGCTTCGGCGTGGCGCCCAGGGAGAGGAGCTGCTCGACGCCCGGCGCATCCTCGTGGATCGAGGCGAAGACGCGCTCGAAGACCAGCGCGACGCCATTCATCGCGTTGCTGAGGATCATCCCCGAGATCGGGATCAGGAGCCGGGCCTCGTACCAGAGCGGTGGGCGGATGACGAAGGCGAACACCGGCACGAGCACCAGCACGCCGCCGACGAGGACGGCGAGGGTCGCGTAGCGGAACAGGACCCCGGTGCCCGGACCGTGCGCGATGCGGCGGGCCGCCGTCCACCCGGCGACGGCGACCATCACCGCGATGACGCCGAACACGCTGGCGGGATGCTGGTTCCGGAAGACGAGCGTGAGGAGCAACCCGACCGCGAACAGCTGCACGGCCGCGCGCACCGTACCGAGCAGCAGGTCCCTCTCCAGGCCGAGGCGGCTCTGCGCGGACACGGCGAGCGCCATCGCCATGAGACCCAGCGAGAGCAGGAGCTGCGGCAGGGAGACGCTCACGTAGCTCACGAGGTCCTCCTCCCGGGAGCGTGCTCGACCAGGTGCCCGGCGACCAGCTCGAGGCGCCGCGCGGGGAGCTGCTCGAGCACGCGGGCATCGTGAGTCACGACCAGGACCGGAGCTCCCTCTCCAGCGAGCTCGCAGAGGAGGCGCACCAGCACGCTGGCCCGCTCGTCGTCCAGGGCCGCGGTGGGCTCGTCGAGGAGCCATGCCTCCGGGCGGAGCGCGAGCGCGCGGGCGACGGCGACCCGCAGCTTCTCACCCCCGGACAGCGCCCGTGCGTCCTGGCCGAGGAACTCGGGCCCGAGGCCGGCGCGGACGATGAGCGCGCGGGCGGTCGCCTCGTCGAGGTCCTGGCTCGCGAGCCGCGGCCCGCTGCGGACGTTGTCGAGCACCGTCCCGGGGAACATCGCCGGCGCCTGGGGAACCAGCGCGACCCGGCGGCGGAAGGCATGGGGGACGAGCGTCCGCACGTCGGTGCCGTCGAGGAGCAGCTGCCCTCCGTCCGGCTCCGCGAGGAGACCGAGGATCCGGAGGAGCGTCGTCTTCCCGCCGCCCGACGGTCCGCCGACCGTGGTGACCGTCCCGCGCTCGAGGCCGAGGTCGACCCCGTCGAGCAGCACGCGTCCCTCGTACGTCTTCCGGAGGCCACGGGCGTCGAGCAGGGCGGGCATGCGGCGGAGCACCGGACCTAGGCCACCCGGTTCGAGAACGCCAGGCCGACTCGCCCGGCGCCCCTCCCGGTCGCGCCCGTGCTAGATCGCCCGGCCGTCCGAGCGAGGTCGGGTGCTCGCCGGGAGGAGATCCCCATGTCGCTTCCGGGTGGCTCCGGAGCGTCGAGCCTCCGCGCGGTGCTCGCCGTCCTCGTGGCGCTGGGCTGCGCCACGGTCGTCCTGACGCCGGGTCGCGCGCTGGGGCAGGGGACGGAGATGGACAAGATCCAGGAGCAGCAGCGGCAGGCCTGCATCCTGGTGAACGGCGACCCGGAGTGCATGTGGCACCACGGCAACGGCTCCGTCCGGCCGGCGCCACCGCCGAAGCCCGATGTCTGGGGAGCGATCGCGGTGAGCAGCACGCTCTCCTGGGGCGTCTCCTGGAATTCAAAGACCCGCGAGGACGCGGAGCGGACGGCCATCGAGCACTGCAAGGCCTCGGCGGGACAGAACCCCTGCACCATCAAGGTGACCGTCGCGGACGTCTGCGTCTCGCTGGTCATGAGCACCAAGGAGCACGTGGTCTCCATCGGCGGCCCGACCGGTGCCACCGACGTCGCCGAGGGCGCGGCCACGCTCCGCTGCCAGAGGGCGGGCGGGCACGCGTGCAAGATCGTGAAGTCCTTCTGTGCCGACGGCGGGGGGCGACACGACGTGAAGGGCCACACCACGTTCTCGAACGGCAACCCGATCTACACGCCCGGGAGCGCGTCCAGCCCTGCCCCGGCCGGGAGGCGCTGACCCCCACCGCGGCGTTCTGCGGAACGTCTTCCCGCACCATGAATCGACTCGAGACGCTGCTGGCCGCCGTGGAGCCGGCCGACGACAAGGAGGCCGCTGACCTGGCGCTGATGCAGGCCCAGCGTGCGCTGCTGCCCGAGCCGTTCTCGCGGAGCCAGCCCGGCGCCCACTTCACCGGAAGCGCGGTGGTGACCGACGGGAGGCGCGTGGCGCTCGTGTACCACCGGAAGCTCGGGCGCTGGCTCCAGCCGGGAGGGCACGCCGAGGCGGCGGACGGGGAGGATCTGCTCGCCACGGCGCTCCGCGAGGCGTCCGAGGAGACGGGCTGTTCCGTCGTCCCCCACCCGGCGGCGCCGCGACCGCTCGACGTGGACGTGCACCCCATCCCGAGCCGGGGCACCGAGCCTGCGCACCTGCATCTCGACGTGCGGTTCCTGGTGCTGACCGATCGCCCCGAGGCGCTGCGCGAGGATCCCGAGGAGAGCAGCGCGGTCCGATGGTTCGAGCTCGACGAGGCGATTCACCGCGCGGGCACGGCGGAGATGAGGCGGCTCCTCAAGAAGGTCCGTGCCGTGCTCGGCCTGTGACGTCTCTCTGGTGCTGTCTCTCGGCACGAAATGAAACGGGTCGTCATGCGTCCAGAAGGAAGCCGCTGCGAGTGATGGTCCGCTCGCTGGTAGAGTCGGTCCGAATGTCTCACGACGATCGCAAGAAACTTGCGGAGGACATCGAGCAGCGCGAGTCGGATGACCCGCTCGTCCAGCTCGAGCGGAAGCTTCGCGACGGGAAGTCGGTCGACGTGCAGGAGGTCCGCAAGGCCTGGCGGACGACCCGGTACCCGCGCGCGATGGTCCAGGTGCTCGCCCATCGCCGGCGAACGGACCTCGCCGTCCGGGCGGCGAGCATCCTCGGCATCGAGGTGGACACGAGCAGTGAGACCTGGCGCGAGGACCTGGAGGCCGAGCTGTTCGAGCGCTTCTTCGGGATGCCCTTCGCCGAGATGGAGGGGCTCGCCGAGCAGATCCGGCGGGCCATTCCCGATCCAGCGGCGTAGCGACCGTGCACCCCGGCTCAGCGGGGAAAGAGCGCCTCGAGCGCCTCGCCGAGCGTCTCCACCGGCAAGAGCTTCACCCCGCGCGATTCCACCCGGCGCGCGCTCCCCTTCGGCAGCACGGCGCGGACGAAGCCCATCTTTCCCGCCTCGGCGAGCCTCGGTTCCATCTGAGCCACCGCCCGGACCTCGCCGGCGAGCCCCACCTCGCCGAGCACGAGCACGTCCTGGGGCACCGCCACGTTGCGCAGCGAGGAGACGAGCGCGGCGCACACCGCCAGGTCCGCCGCGGGCTCGGACAGCGTCATCCCGCCCGCGACGTTGACGAAGGTGTCGCAGCCGGTCAGCTGGACGTCCTCCTTCTTCTCCAGCACGGCGGCCAGCAGCGCGACGCGATTCCCGTCCACACCGATCGCCGTGCGCCGGGCGGTGCCGTAGCCGGTGGGGGCGACCAGCGCCTGGACCTCGACCAGCAAGGGCCGCGTTCCGGAGAGGGTCGCGGTGACGGCGGAGCCCGGTTTCCCCGTCGGGCGCTCGGCGAGGAACAGGGCCGACGGATCCGCGACCTCCTCGAGGCCGGAGCCCTTCATCTCGAAGACACCGATCTCGTTGGTGGACCCGAACCGGTTCTTGTGCGCGCGGAGGATGCGAAACGGGTGACCGCGCTCGCCCTCGAAGTAGAGGACGGTGTCCACCATGTGCTCGAGCACTCGGGGCCCGGCGATGCTGCCGTCCTTCGTCACGTGGCCCACCAGGAACGTCGGAACCCCCGAGCGCTTGGCGTGGGCCATCAGCCGCCCGGCGACCTCGCGGACCTGGCTCAGCGTGCCGGGAGCGCTGCCGAGCTCGGCCAGGAACATGGTCTGGATCGAGTCGATGACCAGCGCCGCCGGACGCAGGGACTCAGCGGCAGCGAGGACCTTCTCCGCGTCCGTTTCCGCGAAGAGGTGCACCGCCGGGGAGCGCACGCCGAGGCGATCCGCGCGCATCTTGGTCTGCCGGAGGGACTCCTCGCCCGAGACGTAGAGGACGGGACCGGCCGCCGCGAGCCGCTCGACCGCGGAGAGCAGGAGGGTCGACTTCCCGATGCCCGGGTCGCCTCCGAGCAGCACGAGAGAGCCCGGCACCACGCCGCCGCCAAGGACCCGGTCCAGCTCGCCGATGCCGGTGCGCCGGCGCTCCTCGGCCTCGGCCTCGACGTCGACCAGCTTCACCGGGCGGGGCGAGCCCCCCGAGGCGCCCCAGGCCGGCCGGCGATCCTCGAGCGGAGCGGCCTCCTCGACCAGCGTGTTCCACCCGCTGCAATCGGGGCAGCGGCCGAGCCACTTCGCGGACTGGAATCCGCAGGACTGGCAGGTGAAGTGCGTGCGCGCCTTGGCCATGAGCGTCCCCCACAATGCCCGGTGCTGCTGACAGCGGGCTCGGCCTCCGCCAGCAAGAGCCGCGCCGACCGAGAACGGCGAGGAGGGGCCCGACGCTCGAAGCGTTGCTGTGGCGTTCGCGTCGCTCGCGTCCCCGGCTCCCATCGACGAGTTTGGCGGCGAGTTCGCGGGGGGACGCTGCGACGACCCTGTGGGCGCGTGGCAGGGAGCCGTGGGTCTGCTCCGGGGGGCGCCTCCTTCGTCACCTGGAGTGACTGACCACGGCCGGTCGTGCAGCGGGCCTGCAAGCGTCATCCACCCGGACGCCCGGGCGGTTGGGACGGTTCCTCCCTCGAGAGCGGGTCCCTACGTTGTCGCCCGGAGGACGGCAATGGCGGGCGCGCTCGGAACAGCAACGACCCTGGCCAAGGAAACGGTGACTCGCTGGACCGAGGACAAGGCCAGCGCGCTCGCCGCTGCCCTGGCGTACTACTCGCTGTTCTCGCTCGCTCCCCTCGTGCTCATCGCCGTTGCGGTCGCCGGGCTGGTGTTCGGGCATCAGGCGGCCGAAGGGCAGCTCTACACGCAGCTGGCGGGCCTCATCGGCGATGCGGGCGGCAAGGCGGTCCAGAGCATCGTCGCCAACATGCACCAGCAGGGCGGCGGAGTCGTCGCGACCATCATCGGGATCGCGACCCTGCTCTTCGGCGCGAGCGGTGTGTTCGTGCAGCTCCAGGACTCGATGAACATCATCTGGAAGGCCAAGCCGCCGACGACGAACGGGATCGTCGAGTTCCTCCGCGTCCGCCTCGTCTCGTTCAGCATGGTGCTCGGGATCGGTTTCCTCCTGCTCGTCTCGCTCGTGCTGTCGGCGTTCCTGGCGGCGGTCGGGGACTACCTGGGCATGTTCCTTCCGGGCGGAGCCGCGGTGGGGCAGGCGCTGAATGCGACGGTGAGCCTCGTGGTCGTCACCGCGCTCTTCGCGATGATCTACAAGCTGCTGCCCGACACTCCCGTGGCGTGGAAGGACGTGTGGGTCGGCGCGCTGCTGACCTCCTTCCTCTTCACCCTCGGAAAGTTCGCGATCGGCTTCTACCTGGGCAAGGCGAGCGTGGCTTCGAGCTACGGCGCAGCGGGGTCGGTGGTCATCCTGCTGGTCTGGGTCTACTACTCGTCGCTCATCCTGTACTTCGGAGCGGAGTTCACCCACGTGTACTCGATGCGGCATGGGAGCCGGAAAGCGGCGACGCACACGCCCATGCCCGATCGGCGCGAGGGCAGGGATCTCGAGCGCCTGATTCCCCCGGGTGGCGCGGCCGCCAAGTCCTGACCGGATGCCGCCGAGCAGACCGTCGCGTTCGGCGCGTGTCCGTTGCGCGCTCGCTGCTTGACCCGCGTGGCATCGTGCTGCGAGACCGTCGCGTCGTGCGCCGCTCCTTGCTTGCTGCCGCTGCCGCCGCGGGGCTCTCGCTCGCCTGCCAGCGGGGACCGCAGTACTGCATCTTCGACGGGACGTTCGTCGGCGCCGCGCCACAGCCGTTCGTGGCCCTGAATCCGGACGGGACGGTCGACGACAGGCCGAACCGGTACAGCTGGCAGGAGTTCACCTGGCCCACCGATCCGGCGTGGACGCACGTCCGGCCCGATCGCGGGGGCTGGGTCTTCGAGGGAAGCACCGGCGGAGCGCCGTGGAGCTTCCGGGGCACCTTCGGGGCGGACGCGGGTGGCACGTTCGTTCGTCTCGAGTCGACCGGGTCGCCTCCGGCCGTGCAGGTGATCGGGACCAACGGCAAGCCGACGCTCCTGCTTTACCGGGTCCGGCCCTGCCACGAGTTCGAAGGCAGCAAGAGCGGCGTCCGGACCTGTACCAGGTGGGGCGCCGAGGTGAACGCCCGGACGAAGCTCACCTGCAACGAGTGACGTCGCCGGGCGCGGACGCCGTGTCCGCCGCGCCGGACCCCTCAAGGTGTTTGACACCGTGGGTGGGACACCGTGGGTGGCCGGACGTTCCGCGCGAGTGAAAGACGACGCTCGTTACGAGGTGTCTGACACCTCGTGAAGAGACACCTCGTGAAGACACCTCGTGAAGCCTTCGTGCGGACTTGCGGGTCCGCCGCCTCGGACTGCTTCCGGTGCCTTACCTCGACGCGGTGCCTGGCACCTCGCGAGGCCTCAGGGCTGACGGCTCGTCTCGAGCGGGTGCGCGATCGGCGGGCTCGTGGCGAGGTCCCCGAGCGTCTCCGCGAGCACGTGCATCCCCCGCTCGAGAGAGCGGATCGCCATCCGCTCGTCCGAGTTGTGGCCAGGGTAGACGCCGTCCTCGCGGAACCACATGCCGAAGGCGATCGCGTTCGTCATCTCCCGCGCGTACGTCCCGCCGGCGCTGACCACCGGCTTCCCCGGTCGACCCGTTCCGCGCGCGTACGCCGCGAGCAGCCGCTGCACGAGCGGGGCATCCATCGGAACCACGAACGGCTCGTACCCGAACTTGCCACCGCTGATGAAGCGCGCCCCGCGGCGGGCCGCGAACGCCTGCGCGTGCGCGTCCACCCGCGTGCGGAGGGCATCGCCCCAGAGCGTCGGCGGTGAGCGGAGGTTCACGTGCAGCCCGAACCAGCCGTTCACCTCTCGCTGAACCACGCCGAAGTTCGTGTCGACCGAACCCCACAGCGGATCCGGCCCCGGCAGTCCCAGCCCGCGCCCCGCGGAATCTTGCCCCGCAGCGAACGTGTACTCGAGCAGGTCCGAGGCTGCGCAGGACGGAAGCCGTCCATGGACCGCCACCGCGAGCGCCACGAGCGCATTCCGCCCGCTGCTCAGCCCCACGCCCGCATGGGCGGCCCGACCGTGGACGACCAGCGTCCGTTCCGCGCCACTCCCGCGGATCTCGAGCGACGTGTCCCGCGGCAACTCCACCGCGCGCACCGGGCGCAGCCACCGGTCCCAGTCCGGCGTCCCGGTCCGCCAGCGCAGGGTCAGGGTGGCGAGATCCGGCACGATGCTCACCGCCTGGCCCGCGGCCAGGTCCACGACCTCGATGGGCCCGTCGGCCGGCTGCGACCGCTCCTGCGCCAGGACGACCCACTCGGCCCAGGCCTTCTCACCGACCACCACGGGGAAGTCGCTGTCGAGGATCAGGCTCAGGTCGGGCAGCGCGTGGTCCTTCCGGTACGTCTCCATGTCGGTGGCGCCGTGCTCCTCGTCGGTCCCCACCAGCAGCCGGACGGTGTGGGTGCGCTTCAGCCCCGAGCTCTTCAGCGCCCCCATGGTGAGCAGCGCCTGCACCAGCGGTCCCTTGTCGTCCGCCGCGCCGCGACCCCACACCGCGCCGCCCTTGAAGGTCGCCGCGAACGGCGGGACCGTCCACTCCGACGCGTTCACCGGCTGCAGGTCCCCGTGCACCACGAGACCGAGCACCGGCGCGCCCTCGGGCCCGGGGAGCTCCACCTCGGTCATGGTCTCCCGGTCGCGCACCACGAACCCCAGCTCGGGCCCGACGCGCGCGAGCCACCGGCGCTGCGCGGCCAGTGCCGCCTCGTCGGTCCACACCGTGGGGAAGGCCATCACCTCGGTGAGGAGCGGCTCGAGCCGCGGACGCCACCGCATCTGCAGCTCGCTCCAGACCGTCTCTCCGGGAGCGGCGGCAAGCGTGAGCGCGAGCACCTCGGCGATCATCAGGGGGCCTCCGGGACGGCGTAGGCGACGCGAACCCGCGTCCGCGAGGTGACCAGCACGCATCCAACCACGAAGACCGCGGCGATCGCCGTGGAGGCGTCGATCCGCTCACCGAGGAAGAGCGCGCTCCAGACGAGAGAACAGACCGGCTGGGCGAGCTGGATCTGGCTCACCCGAGCGATCCCGGCCTCGGACATGCCCCGGTAGAAGGCGAAGAAGCCGAGGAACATGCTCAGCACCGCGACGTAGGCGAACCCGGCCCACGCGACCGGACCCGCCGAGACGCCGGTCCGAGCAATCACCCACGCCGTCGGCACCACGAGGAACGGCGCCGCGAACAGCAGCGCCCAGCAGATGACGTGCGCGGCTGGCATCTCCCGGGCCAGCAAGCCGCCCTCGCAGTAGCCCACGGCCCCGAGGGCCACCGCCCCGAGCGCGAGCAGGTCCGCCTGCCCGATCCCGTGCGCTCCCCGGGTCGAGGCGAAGACCAGGATGCCGAGCAGCCCGGCCCCGCTGGCCAGCCAGAACGCCGGCGAGGGCCGCTCCCCGCCCCGGAGCACCGCGAGCACCGAGGTCCCCATCGGCAGGAGCCCGACGATGACCGCCCCGTGCGCCGCAGGCATGGTGCGGAGCGCGAGGGTGATCAGCCAGGGGAAGCCCACCACGACGCCACCGGCGACCAGCGCGATCCGGCCCCACTCACCCCGGCGCGGCCACGGCGCCCGGCGCAACCGCAGGACGCAGGCGGCCAGACCGGCCGCAACGAGCGCCCGGCCGAGGGCGATGAACGTGGCATCCAGCTCGCGGACGGCGAACCGCGTGGCGACGACCGTGCCGCTGAACAGCAGCATGCCCAGCCAGCCGTAGAAGAGCCCGCGTCGCGTTCCCACCGGAGAGGACGCCTCTGTACCGCCCAGCCGGGTCGCGATGGCAGCACAAGGCAGGTGCCCGCTCACCGGAACACATCGTCAACCACGGGCCGCTTCGAGGTTGACAACGCGCCCCTCCCCGTCGAGCGTGGCGCCCCCGCTGCACCGCGCAGGAGGTCGTCCCCCCGTGTCGAGCGTCTCCGAGGTCCAGGCCAGCCCCGAGGTGGTGCTCCGCCACGACTGGACCCTTCCCGAGGTCCGCGCCATCCACGATCTGCCCCTGCTCGAGCTCGTCTACCGCGCCCAGACGGTCCATCGTGCCACCTTCGGCGATCCGAAGGTCCAGCTCTGCAGCCTGCTCTCGATCAAGACCGGCGGGTGCCCGGAGGACTGCGCCTACTGCCCCCAGTCGGCGCGCTACGCCACCGGCGTGAAGGCCGAGCGCCTCATGGAGACCGGCGACGTGCTCGAGGCGGCGCGCACCGCCCGAGCCGCCGGCGCCACCCGCTTCTGCATGGGGGCAGCCTGGCGCGAGGTGAAGGACGGCCCCCAGTTCGACCGCGTGCTGGCGATGGTGCGCGGCGTGCGCGACCTCGGGATGGAGGCCTGCGTCACGCTGGGGATGCTCACCGCGGACCAGGCGCGCCGGCTCAAGGAGGCCGGGCTCACCGCGTACAACCACAACCTCGACACCAGCCCCGAGTTCTACGGCGAGATCATCTCCACCCGCGACTACGACGACCGGCTCCGCACGCTGGCCGCGGTGCGTGGGGCGGGCATCTCGGTTTGCTCGGGCGGCATCCTCGGGATGGGCGAGTCGGTGGACGATCGGTGCGAGCTGCTCCGCACGCTCGCGAACCAGGAGGTCCACCCCGAGTCGGTCCCGATCAACGCGCTGGTCGCGGTCCCCGGGACGCCCCTGGAGAAGCAGACGCCCGTCGCGCCGGTGGAGATGGTCCGTGCCATCGCCACCGCGCGCATCCTCATGCCGGCCGCGATGGTGCGGCTCTCCGCGGGCCGGATGCAGATGAGTCACGAGGCCCAGCTCCTCTGCATGATGGCCGGCGCCAACTCGCTCTTCTTCGGCGAGAAGCTCCTCACCACCGGCAACCCCGAGTACGCCGACGACATGGCGCTGCTCGAGGGCGCCGGCCTCCGCCCGCTCGAGCCGGCGGTCGAGACCTCGCGCGGGTCGTGAGCTCGGTCGCAGACGCCTGGGCACGCGAGGAGCTGGCCGAGCTCGGCCGGCGCGGGCTCCTCCGGCTCCTCGAGCCACTCGGGTCCCCGCAGGGCCCGGTGGTGCGGATCGGCGGTCAGTCGCTCCTGAGCTTCTCCTCCAACGACTACCTCGGTCTCGCCGCGGATCCTCGCATCCGTCGTGCCTTCACCGCGGGCCTGGAGCGCTGGGGCGTCGGCTCGGGGGCCTCCCGCCTCGTGGTGGGCGACACCGAGGCGCATCGCCGGCTCGAGGCACGGCTCGCCGCCTTCGAGGGCACGGAGGCAGCGCTTCTCTTCAATGGCGGCTACCCCGCCAACCTCGGCCTCGTGCAGGCCCTGGTCGGGCGCGGTGACCTGGTGGTCTCCGACGCGCTGAACCACGCGAGCCTCGTCGATGGCAGCCGCCTGAGCCGGGCCGAGGTCGCGGTCGTCCCCCACGGCGACGTCGAGGCGGTGAGCAGACAGCTCGACAGGCCCGGGTTCGGTCGCCGGCTGGTGGTGACCGACGCCGTGTTCTCCATGGACGGGGACTCCGCCCCGCTCGAGCGGCTCGCCGACGTGTGCGCCCGCGCCGGCGCGGCACTGCTGGTAGACGAGGCCCACGCGACCGGCGTGCTCGGCGCGCGTGGCTCGGGGCTGTGCGAGGCCACCGTCGTCCGGCCCGACGTGCGGATGGGCACGCTCGGCAAGGCGCTCGGGGGGTTCGGCGCCTATGCAGCGACCACCCGCGCGGTCGCCGATCTCCTTGTGAACCGTGCGCGGTCGATCGTCTTCTCCACCACGCTGCCGCCTGCGCTGTGCGAGGCGATGGTGGTGGCCGTCGACCTGCTCGAGCACGACCCCGAGCTCCGGCCCCGCCTGTGGCGGAACATCCGCCGCTTCGTGGACGGCCTCCGGACGCTCGGGCTCCCGGCCGAGGCGCGGAGCGCGATCGTCCCGGTCATTCTCCGTACGCCCGAGCGGGCCCTCCGCGCCTCCGCGTTCCTGCGCGAGCGCGGGCTGCTCGTGAAGCCCATCCGTCCACCCACGGTTCCCGAGGGCACGAGCCGGCTGCGGTTCGCCCTCTCCGCCGCACACACGGAGGCGCATGTCGATCGCGCCCTCCAGGCACTCGAGGAGGCCCGCGCGCATGGACTCGTCGCGGCATGAGAGTCTGCTGGCCCTGGACCGGGCCCACGTCTGGCACCCCTTCACCCAGATGGCGGTCTGGCCGTCCGACGATCCGCTGATCATCGAGCGCGCCGAGGGCAACGAGCTCGTCGACGACCTCGGCCGGCGGTACCTCGACGGCATCAGCTCGCTCTGGTGCAACGTGCACGGGCACAAGAAGCGCGAGATCGACGACGCGGTCCGTGCCCAGCTCGATCGGGTGGCGCACTCCACCTTGCTCGGCTTCGCCTCGGTGTGCTCCATCGAGCTCGCCGAGGCCCTGGTGCGCATCGCTCCCGAGGGGATGACCCGCGTCTTCTACTCGGACTCGGGGAGCACGGCGGTCGAGGTCGCGCTCAAGATGGCCTATCAGTACTGGCAGCAGCGCGGCCGGCCGGAGAAGACGCGCTTCGCCGCGCTCACCGAGGCCTACCACGGAGACACCGTGGGCTCGGTCTCGGTGGGAGGGATGGAGCTCTTCCACGGCATCTTCCGCGGACTGCTCTTCGGCGTGGAGCGGCTCCCCAGCCCGAGCCCCTACCACTGGATCGGTGGTGGCGATCCGCTCGCCGGTGCGCTCCGGGCCGCCGAGCGCCTCCTGGAGGAGAAGGCTTCGACCCTGGCGGCGGTGATCCTCGAGCCGCTCGTCCAGGGCGCGGCCGGCATGTGGATGCACCCGCCCGGGTACCTGAGAGCGATGGCCGAGCTCTGCCGGAAGCACGACGTGCTCCTCGTCTGCGACGAGGTGGCCACCGGCTTCGGGCGCACCGGGACCATGTTCGCGGTGGAGCAGGAGGGCGTCCGTCCCGACTTCCTCTGCCTGGCGAAGGGGCTGTCCGGCGGGTACCTGCCGCTGGCGGCGACGCTCACCACCGACCGCGTCCACGAGGCCTTCCTCGGCGAGTTCGCGTCGGCCCGCACTTTCTTCCACGGCCACACCTTCACCGGGAATCCGCTGGCGTGCGCCGCGGCCCTGGCGTCGCTCAGGCTGTTCGAGACCGAGGGCGTGCTGGAGCGTGCGCGCCGGACGGCCGAGGTGCTCCGGCCGAAGCTCGCCGCCATCGCCGAGCTTCCCCACGTGGGAGATGTCCGACAGCGCGGGCTGATGGTGGGCATCGAGCTGGTCCGTGACCGGCGCACGAAGGAGCCGTACGGCTACGCCGAGCGCATCGGGCACCACGTGTGCCTCGCGCTGCGCCGGCGCGGCATCCTGCTGCGGCCGCTCGGGCCGGTGGTGGTGATGATGCCCCCGCTGTCGCTCACCGAGGCCGAGGCGGTCCGCCTGGGCGACGCGGTCCGCGAGGCCATCGTCGAGGTCACCGGCGCGTGAGCCGTGAGCCCCTGCCGGAGGCACGGTGAGGCCGGGGCGCCCGACGTCCGCCGCGGCGGCGAGGAGAGGTGGCGCCCCGTTCCGGGTGTTCGTCACCGCGACCGACACCGGGGTGGGGAAGACGCAGGTCTCCGCGGCGCTCCTCTCGCTCCTGGCCGACGCCGGGCTGCTGCCCGCTCCGTTCAAGCCCTACGAGAGCGGCTGCACCCGGCCGTCCCGGCCTGCCGACGCGCTCGAGCTCCGCGCCGCGGCCCGCAGCACCGACTCGCTCGACCAGGTCTGCGTCCATCGCTTCCGCGCTCCGCTGGCTCCCGGCGTCGCGGCGGCACGGATGGGCGTCGTCCCTTCCTTCCGTCCAGTCCTGGAGGCGTTCCGGAGCTTCGGAGACCGTCCGATGGTGGTCGAGGGCGCCGGCGGTCTCCTCGTTCCGCTCGATGGCCGGCGGGACATCGTGGACCTCATCGAGGCGCTCGGACTTCCGGTGGTGCTCGTGGCCCGCGCCGGGCTGGGGACGCTGAACCACACCGGCCTGTCGCTCCGGCTGCTCGAGGCGCGCGGCATCCCGGTGCGGGCGGTCGTGCTCTCGCGGAGCTCGCCGGTGAAGGACCCTTCCGTCGAGGACAACGCGACCTGGCTCGCGCGGAGACACGGCGTCACCGTGCTCGGACCGGTGCCCTACCTCGAGGATCCGGAGCGCCGGCGGCGCGCCTTCCGCGCCGTGGTCCGACCGCTGCTCGAGCCACCGCCGCGCGGCTGACACCCCGGATGTCCGCCGTCCGCCGCTCGCGTGCGCGCTGGACCCGACGGCCGGCACGTGCTCCGCCCGGCGCCGACAACACGCTCCGGAGCCGGCGCGCAAGTTCTCGCCACGCGCGGCACGTGGTTGTAGCGGCGCCTGCTCGGCAGCTCGTCACCGAATTGGACGGCTCGCTCGATCCAGGTGACAACCCTCGCGACAGATGGGCGACGTCATCGACCTGACGCTGGTGAGCAACGCCCGGCGTTACTTCCAGAAGCTGCTCGACACCCGCGGCCTCAACTACTTCCTCCGACAGGACGGCGGACGCCTCTTCCAGATCGAGCAGAGCAAGGTCGAGATGATCGTCCGCACCGCCGCCCGGAGCCGGCCCTCGCACCTGCCGCGGCCGCCGCAGCACGCGGTGGACCACTGTCGCAAGGAGATCCGCCGCGAGCTGATCCGCCGCGTGGTCGAGGCGATGCTCCAGACCGGCCTCTGAACGGGAGACGCCCGCCGGGGCGGCTGGGGTAGCGTGCCCGCCCGGACGTGTTTTCCGCCCGGACATCCTGGGACCGTACGCAGAACCTGATCGCCGCCCGGCTGGAGATGCTCGGCCGCCGCGGAACCCCTCCCATCGACCTCACCGTCAGCAACCCGGCCGACTGCGGCCTCGCGCCGGACGAGTCGTGGCTCCGCGGAGTCCTCTCCTCCCGTGCGCTGGGCGCCTACGCGCCAGAGCCGCTCGGCCAGCTCGGCGCGCGGCAGGCCCTGGCGCGCGACCTGACCCGCCTCGGTGCCCACCTCGAGCCGGGGCAGCTGGTCCTTTCCGCCTCCACCAGCGAGGCGTACGGGTGGCTCTTCGCGCTGCTGTGCGATCCGGGTGACTCGGTGCTCGTGCCCGCCCCGAGCTACCCGCTGCTCCCGTTCCTCGCCGAGCTGTCGTCGGTCGAGCTTCGCGCTTTCTCGCTTCCCGAGGATCCGCTCGGCGCGCTCGACGTCCGGGAGCTGGCCGGACTCGCCGACGAGACCACCCGCGCCCTGGTGCTGGTGAACCCGGCCAATCCGACGGGCTGGATGCTCGGCGAGGGGGATCAGCGCCGGCTCGACATGCTCTGCGCGGAGCGAGATTGGGCGCTGATCGTGGACGAGGTCTTCGTCGAGTTCCCGCGCCGCGGCCGGCCCGCGAGATCGGTCGCCGCCCGGGCCACGGAGGCGCTCACCTTCTCGCTGCAGGGCCTCTCGAAGTCCGCCGGGCTCCCGGGATGGAAGCTGGCCTGGACCGCGGTGCTCGGACCGGCGCCCGAGCGGGACGAGGCGCTCTCCCGGCTGGAGCTCATCGCCGACACCCATCTCTCGGCGTCGGCGCCGGCGCAGCACGCCCTTCCGGAGATCCTCGGTGGATCGCCGGCCTGGCGCGCCGCGGTCGCGCTCCGCCTCGACCAGAACGGCCGCGCCCTCCGTGAGGCCCGGGCTCTCGATGCGGCATGGGACGCGATGCCCTCGGCAGGTGGCTGGTCAGCGGTGGTGCGACTGCCCCAGACCGCCGACGAGACCGAGGTGTGCCTCGCGCTCCTCGAGGCCGGCGTCCACGTGCAGCCGGGACACTT
Source organism: uncultured Myxococcaceae bacterium (assembly GCA_964507515.1). Taxonomy (GTDB): domain Bacteria; phylum Myxococcota; class Myxococcia; order Myxococcales; family Myxococcaceae; genus RPRB01. The sequence continues at coordinate 5,469 of CAZDSB010000672.1, read as the reverse complement.
CTACGACTTCCCGCGAGGACGGTGGCTCGTGCTCTCGCTGCTGCCGCCCCCGGCCCGCTTCGCCGAGGGCGTCCTCCGCATGGCGCGAACGCTGGCGCGGCTCTTCCCGCCGCCCTGATGGCCGGGACGGCCCTGGCGCCGAACGAGGTGTCTGGCACCACGCGACCGCGCTGCCCACGACTCCGGCTCCCGCCCGGACCGGCGGCGGGCTGGAGGTGCAAGAGCAACTCCTGGACATGCGAAGGGCTGCCGGACGCGTGCCCGGCAGCCCTCGCGAGAAATCAGCTGCAGACGTCGTCAGGCCTTGTCGGGATCGCGGCGAGTGTCGCGCTCGGCCTTCTCCGAGCCTTCCTTCGCCTTGTCCGCCGCGCCGCCGAGGGCCTCCTTCGCCCGGTCCTTCAGGTTCTCGCCGGCCTGCTTGAGGTTGCCCTTCGCCTGGTCGAGCTTGCCCTCGTTCTCGGTGCTCGCGTCGTTGGTGGCGGCGCCGGCCACTTCCTTGACCTTGCCCTTCAGCTTGTCCATCTCTCCAGCCATGTGCGTCGTCTCCTTTCCTGGAGACGAGGTGCTCATGCGGCGGCTGGGGCGGAACCCCGGGCAGGCGAGGGAGGGAGCGCCGGGCTGGGGCAGAATGCCTTCACGACCGCGAGCATCCGGGTCAGCTCGAACGGCTTGCGGAGGACGCCGACGACGTTCGACGAGCGGGCCTCCACCGGCGGGCCGCTCAGCAGCACCACCGGGCAGGTGATGGGCGCCGGTCCCGAGGCCATGCCCTGGAGAATGGCCTCGCTGGCCGAGTCTGGAAGCTTCGCCTCGAGGATCAGCAGGCACCCGGTTCCGAGCCGGCGGAGGGCCGCCAGGGTGTCCGCCTCACGCGAGACGAGGAGCACCTGGTACCCGGCCTCGTGGAGCACGTGGAGGAGCACTTCCCGGAGCCCCGGGTCGTCCTCGGCAACAACCACCGTTCCGCGCACGCGCCACCCCGCTTCCTTCGGCCCTCTCCCCCGAGCGGCGAATATGGGTGGGTGGGCGGGCCCTGTCACCGTGCGCGGATCGGCGTCGCTGCGCGCAGGTGTCGGGCGATGTCCGGCGGTGGGGTCGAGCGTGATCCTTCCTCGGCGCTAAGGTCCTGACCTGGCGATGCGGGCCCCGCTGAAAGCTGGCGTTCAGCGCGCCGAGGCGTACGGCGTGGCGTTCGAGGTCGGGGTGGACGACCCGCGACTGCGTGCGGCCGTTCGGGCGCGCTTTCCTCCGGGCTGGAAGGCGACCCGCCGCCCCGCGTCGGTACGGTTCTCGCTGCGGCACGACGCCCGCTCGCCCGGGGTGTCGGTGCGGATGGAGGGACAGCTGCTCGCGCGAGGGCTGACGCACGTGCAGGCGCTCGACGTGCTCGAGAGCGAGCTGCAGCTCACCGTCGCCCGGCTGGCTCGCCCCGAGGTCTTCGTGCACGCCGGCGTCGTCGCCGTGGACGGCCGGGCGATCCTCGTCCCGGGGCGTTCCGGTGCGGGCAAGACGACGCTGGTCCGCGCGCTGGTCGCAGCGGGGGCGACGTACTACTCGGACGAGTACGCGGTGCTCGACGCCGTGGGCCGCGTCCACCCCTACGCGCGTCGGCCCAGTGTCCGCGTCCGTGCGGGAGGCAAGCAGCGGCATCCCGTCCCCCGCGGACGAGGGCGCCGCCCGGTACCCGTCGGCCTGGTGGTCGAGACGCGTTACCGCCCCGAGGCGCGCTGGGCCCCGGTGCCCCTGTCGGGCGGCGAGCGGGTGCTGGCCCTCCTGGCGAACACCGTTCCTGCGCGTGACCGTCCGGCCGAGGTGCTCTCGGTGCTCGCCCGGGCCTCCGAGCGCGCGGCTGGAATTCGCAGCGATCGCGGAGCAGCGAGCGCGACCGCGGCCGCGCTCATCAAGCTCGCCCGCGCGGGGTCGAAGCGGCGACCGGCGGTCAGGCCCGGGTCACGACGCCGGAGTGGGCTCGCGCCTCGGGATCGGGCGCGTGCTCCGCGGCGTCGGCCACCTCGGCCGCGGTGACGGGAACCGGCAACCGCGCCGCCGCCGCGTGCTCGACGAGGAGACGCGCCGCGGCCACCGGGAAGATCGGACGGAACAGGAGCTTCAACCCCGGGATTAGGAGCAGCGCCCTGCTCAGCGCCAGACCCGCGAACTCGAACGGTTGCTCCTCCACCCGCTCCGACGGCCCGTAGAACCGGCGCGCGAAGCGTTCCCAGATCTTCCCCCACCAGCGAAGGAAGAAGACCTTGTTGCTCAGCCAGAACCAGCCTCGCAGGTACCAGGGTCGGGGCGTCGTCTCCGGCGGGCTCCAGGCCCGTGCGCTCTGGCCGGCAGTCATCACCATCCACCAGTAGGCGGCCCAGATCGCCGTGAGGACGGTCGTGAACTCCTTGTGGGGCGGCACGAGCCGGGCGACCGCCCAGATGAGGACCGTCCCGGGGAGGAAGCCGAGGAAGAACTGGGCACGCCGGTTCGCCTTCCGCCGCACCCAGGGCAGGTCGAGGCGAATCTTCGCGCGCATCGGCGGGTCCTCGGGCGCCACGTGGACGAGCAGCGAGAGCTCGCGCGAGAGCACGTCGTGGAAGTCGCGGGAGAGGGCCAGGATCCCCGTCTGGGCGATGCCCAGCGAGGCGTACATGACGGCGAGCAGTGCGAGCACCGCACCGAACCGACCCGCCAGACCTCGCTCGTGCTTCTGGACGATCCGGAGCGCAGCGTGGGCGCGGGCGAGATTCGCCTTCTCCCCCTCGGTGAGGGCCGCCGCACCTCGTCGCTCGAGCTTCCGCGCGTCCTTCTCCGCCTGGTCGAGCTCCCGTTCCAGGTGACGTCGCGCCTTGCGTGCCTCGCCCGCTCCGGAGGGGGTGTCCTTCGCGAGGGCCTCGGCAGCGAGCGTGAGCTCCTCGATCTTCTCACGCACGTCCTGCCGGTCCTCGGCGAGCTCGTCGGCCGCATCCGCGCCCTTAGCATTGCCCTTCCCGGCGCGCGTCTGGGCGCGGGTCGCCTCCTTCTTGGCCTGCGCCAGCGCGGCGGCGACGAGCTCCGCGGTCCGCTTGCCTCGCTCCTCGGGCGGAGCCTGCTCGAGGGCCTTGGCCTTCTGCTCGATGGTGGCCTCGAGATCCTCGTCACCGTCCTTCGACGCGTCCTCGTCCTCGTCCGCGTCGTTGTCCTCCGCGGCGGGCTTCGCGTCGCCGGCGTGGGCCTCCGGCGGCGCAGCGGGGGGAGGCACCGCGGTCGGGGCAGCAGGGGGCGGCGGCAGGGGTGGAGGAAGCTGCGAAGCGCCCCGCTTGCCGTGCGGCGAGGACCGGGGCGTCTCCTGAGCCTTGGCCGGCGCTCCCTTCGTCTCCGGGGACGCGGCGGGCGCCTCCGCCGTGTCCCGTTCGTCCGGGGCGCCGGCGACCGGGGCCGCGCTGGACTCCTGGACCTCCTCCGGACCGAAGGCGTCGTGCCAGGCGTCCTCGCCGTGCTTGAACAGCCAGAACACGGCCAGGCCGGCCATCACGGTCAGGGCGGCCTGGAGGAACACCGTCCGCCAGTAGCGTCTCCACAGCGGGCGGTCCCGGCGCATGCGCGCGAGCAGCTCCCAGGGCTCGCGCGCCCCACGCCAGAACCTGTCGACAGCCGTGCCGCTCATCCGGGGGCGCACCTTCCCACAGCTGTCGGGCAGGTCGTACCCCCCGAGTGCTGGAACGGCCCCTGGCGGACGCCGGCTCAGTCAGGGGCCGCTGTCGAGGAGCTCCTCCGCCTCCTTGACCGAGTAGGCGAGCCGCGAGTCGTAACCGACCGTGCGGGCGATGCGCTGGAACTGCACGGCCGCCTGACCGCTGCGGCCCACCACGCGCACGTGCGTCCGGAGTCCCGAGGCCACGATCAGCTGACCCATCCGGCGGATCCGCTCGATCGCCGCGGGGCTCAGCTTCTCCGAGGCGGAGACGTCGGAGATCATGTCGAACACCGGCGAGATCCTCGGCAGCTCTTCCCGGAGCTGCTGCTCCGCCTGGACGAGCTCCTCCTCCGTGACCTGCCCCTTGAACACCATCATCAGCCGCTCGTGCCCCGGGAGCGCTCGGATCTCGACCATGTGAGGCGAGGAACCTGATCGCGTTCCGACGATCACGTCAACCAAAGAACTTGGATCGAATCTGACATCCACCGTCAGGATGTCAGACGGGTCCGATCGCGGGCTCGGCGGCGCTGCGCGACGTGGTGGGCCGCAGACGCTCCATCAACCGTTCCCAGATCCGGTACATGACCGGGAGCAGGAGCAGCGTGAGCGCACAGGCCGACAGGGTGCCGGCCACGATGACCACCGCGAGCGGGCGCTGCGTCTCGCTCCCGATCCCGCGAGACAGCGCCGCGGGCACGAGACCGAGCGCGGCGAGCCCGGCCGTCATCAGCACCGGTCTCAGCCGTTCTCGCGCTCCTGCAAGGATGGCGTCGTCGAGGGGCTCGCCGCGTCCCCGCCGGTCGGCGATCGCGGAGAGGACCAGCACTCCGTTGAGCGACGCCTGGCCGATGAGGGCGATGAAGCCCACCGCCGCGGACACGCTGAGGGGGAAACCGGCCGCCCAGAGCCCGAACACGCCGCCCAGCAGCGCGAAGGGCACGTTGAGCAGCGTGAGCACCGCGAGGGAGAGCGAATCGAACGCCTTGAACAGGAGCACCAGGGTGATCAGCAGCGCCACCGGAACCACCGTGGCCAGCCGCGCCATCGCCCGCTCCTTGTTCTCGAACTCGCCGCCCCAGTCGATGGACATGCCCTTGCCGAGCGGCGCCTCGCGCTCCACCCGGTCGCGCGCCTCGTTGACGAAGCCGCCCATGTCCCGGCCGCGCACGTTCATCCGGATGCCGATGTAGCGACGCCCGTTCTCGCGGTTGATGCTCGCCCGGCCGACGCTGGTCGAGACGTCGGCGAGCGCCGACAGGGGAATGGTGAGGCCGCCGTCCACCGGGACGCGAAGCGAGCGAATCTTCTCCACGTCGTCGCGGTCGGCCGGCGGCAGCCGGAGCACCACGTCGAACTTTCGCTCGCCCTCCCAGTAGTCGGCGACGGGTCGGCCGCCGAGCGCAGTCTGAAATACGTGCTGGAAGTCACCTAGGTCCATCCCGTAGCGGGCGAGCGCGACACGGTTCGGCTTGACCCTGACTTGCAGCACCGAGGCGCTCTTCACCAGCGCCAGGTCCGCCACGCCCGGGACCCGGGAGATGACCGCCTTCACCCGCTCCGCCTGTACCTGGAGCGCCCCGAGGTCCTCGCCGTAGAGCTTCACCGCGATCTGCCCCTGCTGGCCGCTGATGCTCTCGTTGACGTTGTCGCGGTTGGGCTGGCTGAAGTTCACCTCGATGCCCGGGATCTCCGCGATCCGTCGCTGGAGCACGTCGAGCACGCTCCCCAGCGTCGGCGTCTCGCGTGGCCACCGGCCGGGCGGAACCAGCTTCACGAAGAACTCGAGGTTGTTGGCCAGC
>CAZDSB010000671.1:0-13624 GCA_964507515.1 uncultured Myxococcaceae bacterium | reverse complement strand
TGGACTTCGGCATCGCCAAGGCACGCGGCCAGAGCCACCACACCCAGGCCGGGACGGTGAAGGGCAAGGTCGCGTACATGGCGCCGGAGCAGCTGCGGGGCGAGCCGCTCGATCTCCGGGTGGATCTCTACGGCCTCGGAGTCGTCCTCTACGAACTCTGCACCGGCCACATGCCCTTCGAGGCCGGCAGCGACGCGAGCATGGTGCGCGCCGTCCTCTACGACGCCGCCATCCCCGCGGTGCGGCGCGTTCCCGCGCTGCCGGCGGCGATCCAGTCGATCCTCGATCGCCTGCTCGCGAAGGACCGCAACGCGCGGTACCCGGACTGCCGCACGCTGCACGCCGACCTCGAGGCCTTCATCCCCTCGACGCGCGAGACGACCAACGGCTTCGCGCTCTCGCGGCTCGTCGCGCAGCTGGCTCCGCCCCCACCGCCGGCTCAGGCGACACCACCCCGCGCGACGGCCCTCCCGCCCGGCGTCACGGCCTCGGCGTTCGCACCCACCTCGAGCAGCCCGATCCTCCTGAGCGAGCCGCTGCTCGATCGTGGACGAGCAGTCCCCGCCACACCGCTGGAGATCCTCGACCTCGACCGCACGGTGCGCTCGCAGGAGCGACGCACGCCTCCGCCGGTGGCCGGGCTCGAGGTGCGGACGGTCACGGCCCCCACCCACCCCTCTGCTCCGTCCGCCTTCGTCTTCCCGACGGCGCTGGAGACGGAGCGGGGCTCGGTGACGCCGGTGCGCCTCGGGCTGGAGCGCGGAGACAGGCGGACCCGAACCACCGGCACCATGCGCCGGGTGAGGGGCGGCGGCGGGCCCCTGCGCACCCTCGGCATCGTGATGCTCCTCGCCGGTCTGGCCGCGCTCGGGGCCTACCTCGGGCTGGCTGCTGCGCATCGCACGGATCTCCTCGCCCGGGTGGGATTGCCCGTCCCCGTAGCGCTCGCGCCTGCCGCGACGCCGACCGCTCCGGTGACCACCACGACGCCCGCACCGGCCGCACCCACGACACGAGCCCCTGAGCCGGCGTCGACCACCGCCGCGAGTCCCGCACCCGGCGTCCCGCCATCGACCGCACCGACCGCACCACCGTCCACCGCCGCGACGCCCGGACAGGCCGCCGCCGGAGCGATCGCATCCGCGACCCCTGGATCGACGCCGCCCTCGCCAGCCAGAGCGGGAACGACCCCACCCGCCGCAGCGGGCTCGACGGGGACCACCGGGCCGGGGAGCAGCCCAGGCACGGCGCGCGGCGCCTCTCCCGCCCCGGAGCTGGCCACCTCCGCGGGCGCCGCCGCCGCGGGGAAGCGTGCCGGGACCGGATCCTCCGAGCCCGCGACACCTGCCAAGCCGCCCCGCGAGACGGACCGGGACAAGCTCCTCGGCGCCTTCGCGGAGCTCGAGGCCGCCAAGGAATCCATCGTGGTGCTGGAGAGCACGCCCAGGCTGAAGGTCCGCATGGGCGGCAAGATCCTGGGCACCACGCCGGTGACGCTCAGGATCCCGGTCCAGGATGCGCCGGTGGATCTGGAGTTCTTCGATACCAGCCTGGGACTGTCGAAGGCCGAGCAGCTCGCGCTGAAGCCGGGCGACAACGGCACGCACAAGGTGGAGATCCCCAAGGGAAAGCTGGTGCTGAAGCTCCAGGACGGAGTCGAGGTGACGGTGGACGGAAAGGCCGTGGGGACCGCACCGCTCGCTCCGCTCTCGCTCTGGGAGGGCAAGCACGTCGTCCAGCTGACCCTGGGCGATCAGAAGGAGCGCCGGACGTTGGAGATCAGCGGCGACGAACCCACCGAGCTCGAGTTCGACTTTCCGGAGGCCGAATGAGCACGTCCCACGACGCGGAGCACTGGCGACTGCACGGCGTCCGGGTCGTACGCGGCACCGAGCTGGACCCGAACACCGCGCAGACCCCGGGGATGACGCGCAAGGCGGCCATCGATCATGCCCGCGCCGGCGCCGAGAAGCTGTGGGCGGGCACCGTGACCATCGAGCCGAGCGCGAAGACCGGGGCACATCACCATGGCGCGCTGGAGTCGATCATCTACGTGGTGAAGGGCCGCGCCCGGATGCGCTGGGGCGAGCACCTCGAGTTCACCGCCGAGGCCGGACCGGGTGACTTCATCTTCGTGCCGCCCTACGTGCCGCATCAGGAGATCAACGCGGCCGACGAGCCCCTCGACTGCGTGGTCATCCGGAGCAACCGGGACCCCGTCGTCGTGAACCTCGACGTCACCCCCGCGGAGGCGCCGCAGACGGTCCACTGGGTGGACGACATCCATCCCAGGCCGACGCGCTGACAGAGACCCGGGGCGGGTCGAGGTCGACACCGGCTTCGGGCTGGACGCGGGGAGTGCACTTTTGCTTCATTCTTCCGCCATCACCGTTGGCCATGGCTCCGACCACCACAGCTCGCGACGTCTGCCGTCATTGTGGGAACGAGTGGCGTCCGGGCTGGGAACGTTGCCGCCGCTGCGGCGCGACGCTGCGGAACCGCGTCGCCGTGCCGGCGGCCGAGGAACCGAAGGAGACGTCGGGCCTCGAGCTCGATCAGCGACCGCGTTCGGTGGCGAAGGAGGCCAACACCGCCCGCCTGCAACGGGTCGAGTCCTCGGAAGCACCGACCCGGGAGCTCTCCCCCGAGGCGCGTCCGCCGGGTGACCCATCGGCGTGGATCTCGGCCGTCCAGCTGCTGACCGGTGCCCTGGGAGTGCTCCTGCTGGCGCAGCTGCTCGCTCCTGCCGTGATTCCCTCCCTCACCCGCCTGCTGCTCCTCGCGGTCCACGGCGAGCCGGTCGGCTGGCTCTCCTGGTCCCTCGCCGCGCTGCCGTGGGCGCTCACCGGGACGGTGCTCTGGCTCGCGCTCGGGGCGGCCCGTTCGGTCTCCGGCAGGTCGCTGGTGCGAGCGCCGGCGGTGGCCGCGCTGCTCGCGGTGCTTCCCGGCCCGATGCTCGTCGGCTGGCCCGCGCTGCACGGCCATCTCGTCTCTGCGCTCTTCCGGCGTGGTGGCCGCAAGCCGGCGGCGCTGGTCACCGGCTGGAGCCGGGCGGTGCTGGGCTGTCTCTCGGTGGCGGTGCTGCTCACGCTCCTCGACGGGCTCGGGATCCTCCCCCTCCCTCCGGTGGCGCTCGCCGCGGCCACCGCCCTCGGCATGGCCGCGCGGCAGGCCCATCTCTGCGCGCTCGCCATCACGCTGCCGGTGCTCCTCCTCCGTCCGACCCGCGCAGGCACGCCGCTTCCGAGCCAGCTCGTCTGTCCGCAGTGCGGCGGTGACGCGCCCACGCTCCAGCGATTCCGCGACGGGCTCGCAGGCAGCGCGTGCGCGCGCTGCTCCGGGGCGCTGCTCGGCCCGGGCCAGATCTCCACCCTCCTCTCGATGGCGCAGGTCGAGGAAGGGACCTACCGGCGGGAGATCACGCTCGGGTCCACCGGCACCAGGCCGCTCCATTGTCCGCAGTGCGGCTCGGCGATGCGCAACATGCAGCTGCGCACGGTGACGACGCACGGGTGCCCGGCGTGCGGGAGCCTCTGGCTGGACAAGCTCGGGCTGGCCCGGCTCACCGGCGGACGCGCAAGGCTCACCACCGCCCCGAACCGGCCTCCGCCCTCGCCGGGGCGCGTGTGGCCGATCGTCGCCGCGCTGGCCACGCTCTTGGTGGCCGGGCTGCCTTGGGCGGCGGTCCGCGCCGGATGGTGCCGTCCCACAGTTGGTGCGTGCACGTCGGTCTCGGTCTCCGCGACAATGCGGTGATGTACCCTCAGGACGAGGGCCCGGAGGCCGAGACGCGATGATCTGCGCCGCGCTGCCGCTCCTCGTCCTGCTCGCTGCTCCTGCCCCGGAAGGTTCCGGCCGCGTGCACGAGGCGATGCAGCAGGCGTATGCCCGGGGCGACCTCCAGGAGCGTTACCCGCCCGGCCTGGACTTGAAGAGCCTGGAATCGGCCGAGGCCGCGCTAGATCCGATCGTCGCGCTGCTGCGCTGGCTCGGCCTGGGCGGGGTGGCAGCGCGGATGGTGCGCCTGGTGGGCGTGGGCGTCGCGGTGGTCGCCGTGCTGCTCTTCGGCGCATGGCTCGCGCGACGGCTGGTCGAGCGCGGTGACGCAGGCACGGGCATGGACGGGAGCTCGACCCCCGCCCTCGACGCCGGCCCCCTGCTCGACGCGGAGACCCTCGCTGAGCAAGGACGCTTCGGCGAGGCCATCCACCTCTTGCTCCTCCGGACGTTCGAGGTGCTGGCGCGGCGGATGGGCTCCCGGCTCGCTCCCGGCATGACCGCGCGCGAGGCGCTGGCCCGGCTCACCCTCCCCGCGCCGGCGCGACCCGCCCTCGCCGAGCTCGTCGACGCCGTCGAGACGACGACCTTCGCCGGACGGGCCGCGTCGGAGAGGGACTACCGGCGCTGTGCCGAGCGATTCGGAGTGCTCAAGTCCGCGCTCGCCGGAGTCGGCGGATGAACGCCCCGGCGCTGTTTTCGCACCGCTGGCTGATGGTGCTGGGCGCGGTGGGGTGCGTCTCGCTCGGCGTCACGGCGGTGCTTGTCCTGGATGCGCCTGCCGCGCCGGAGGCCCCTCCTCCCCCGAGCGTGACCAGCCGCGCGGCCAACGGGCACGCCGCCTTCCTCGCCTTCGCCCGCGCGCTCGGCGTCAACGTGCAGGTGGGTCCTTCCCGGCCGCGTGACCCTGCCGTGCAGTGGGTGCTCGAGCCCGACCTGGACATGGATCGGCCCGGAACGCTCGCGCGGCTGGCGGAACGCGCGCTGCAGGGCCACGCGGTGGTCGTCGTCCTGCCGAAGTGGACCGGCGACGGCGATCCATCGAGGCCCGGCTGGCTCGCGACCGCGCGCCTGCTGGCCACCCGAGACGTGGCCGGAGGGCTCACCGCCCTCCACCTCAAGGGAAGCGTGGTGCGGCGTCCGGGCCAGCTCGAGATCGCCAGCCGGATCGGCGGCGGCAGCGCCACCCTGGAGACCGCGCAGCTAGTGACCTCCGAGGACCTCACCCCGCTCGTCTCGGGACCTGACGGCATGCTGGTGGGAGAGCGAGAGGAGGACGACCAGGTCCTGATCCTCGTGTCGGACCCCGATCTGCTGTCGAACGCGGGCCTCGGCCGCGGCGAGAACGCGGAGGTCCTGGCCCGCCTGCTGTCCCACCTCGACGTCGAGGCGGACGGGATGACCATCGACGAGAGCCTCCAGGCGCGGCAGGCACGGAGCATCCTCGCCGGGCTCCTGCACTTCCCCTCGGTCCTCGCGGTGCTCCAGCTGCTGGTGGTTTTCGGGCTCGCGATCTGGGCCGCCACGCCGCGGTTCGGCAGACCGCTCGAGGAGACCGATCCGGGGCCGCATGGATCCGCGGCGCTGATCGAGAGCGCGGTGACCCTCCAGACCCTCGTCGGCTCGCCGGTGGTCGCGGCACGCGCCCTCCTGGAAGCTGCGCGGCGCGAGCTGCTGGAGCGGATGCACGCCCCCCAGGGAATCGACGAGCGCGCGGCGGACCGGCTCCTCGATGCCCGCAGACGCGGACGGGACCTTCCCACGACTGCCGGCCTCCGGGCCGAGGTGCAGGCCGCGACCACCGCCCGGGCAGCGCTCGCCGCGGGCCGCAGGATCCAGCGCTGGAGAGAGAGGATGCTCGATGGAGCTCGCTGAGACGCGTGCGCTGTGCGAGGGACTGCGCGCCCAGGTGCACCGGGCCGTCGTCGGTCAGGACGAGGTGCTGGACCTGCTCCTGGTGGCGCTGCTTTCCGAGGGGCATGTCCTCCTCGAGGGGCCGCCGGGCACCGCGAAGACCCTGCTCGCCCGCGCCTTCGCTGCCTGCCTCGCACTTCGCTTCTCGCGGGTCCAGTTCACGCCGGACCTCATGCCCGGCGACGTCATCGGGACGAACCAGTTCGACTTCCGCACCAGCCAGTTCGTCCTCACCCGCGGGCCGGTCTTCACCGACGTGCTGCTGGCGGACGAGATCAATCGCACCCCGCCCAAGACGCAGGCCGCGCTGCTCCAGGCGATGCAGGAGCGGGTGGTGACCATCGACGGCAAGAGCCACCCGCTCGGCCGCGCCTTCCTGGTCATCGCGACCCAGAACCCCATCGAGCAGGAGGGCACCTATCCGCTCCCCGAGGCGCAGCTGGATCGCTTCCTCTTCAAGGTGCGGGTGGGCTACCCGAGCCGCGCCGACGAGCAGGCGATGCTCCGGCTCTACGGCCAGCGCACCACCTCGCCGGCGCTGGAGGAGCTGGGCCTGGTGCCGGTGGCGACGGCCGAGGCGCTCGACCGGGCACGCGCGGCGGTGGCCGCCATCCGCCTTTCGGATCCCATCGCCGACTACGTCGTGGACCTGATCCGCGAGACGCGCGCGCGGCCGCAGTTCCTCGCCGGCGGGTCTCCGCGCGCGATCCTGATGCTCGCCGCCGCCGCGCGCGCCTGGGCGGTGCTGCAGGGGCGGGACTACGTGATCCCCGACGACGTGAAGCGGCTGGCCATCCCCACCCTGCAGCACCGGCTGGTCCTGGCGCCCAGCGCGGAGATCGAGGGCATCACCGCCGCCGAGGCGCTTCGCCAGGTGCTGGACCAGGTGCCGGCGCCGCGATGATCCGCCCCACGCGACGGGCGCTGCTGGTGGCCGGAGCGGGGGTTCCGCTCTCGTTGCTTCCGGCCCTGCTCTCGTCCCGGCTCTGGCCGGTGTGGGCGATCTCGCTCGTGCTCTTCCTCCTCGCGCTGGGGCTCGATGCGGTGCTCGGCCCGAGAGGGCCGAGGATCTCCTCCGAGGCCCCGCCCCTGCTGCACGTGGGCCGGACCGCGACGCTGCTGCTCGACGTCGCCCTGTCCGGCGGCCGCACGGTGGAGCTGGTGGTGGACCTGGATCCATCGCTCGAGCCGGTGCCCGCGCGACGCGTCCGCCTCGAGGGTGGGCGGGCGGTGGTGCAGCTTCCGCTGCGGGCGCTCCGGCGAGGACCGACCGAGGCTCCGGTGGTCTGGGTCCGGTGGACCGGGCCGCTCGGGCTCGTCTTCCGCGAGGCACGGCACACGCTCGAGCTCGCCTCGGTCGTGACGCCGGACACCTCCGAGGTGCGCGAGGTGGCGCTCCGCTTCGCCGGCTCTCCCCTGATGCAGCTCGGGGTGAAGCTGGAACGCCGCCGGGGCGAGGGCTCGGAGTTCGAGTCGCTCCGTGAGTTCGCCACCGGCATGGACATCCGCGCGCTGGACTGGAAGGCGTCGGCGCGACACAGGAAGCTGATGGCCCGGGAGCACCGGGCGGAGCGGAATCACCAGCTGGTCGTCGCGGTGGACTCGGGCCACGCGATGACGGTTCCGTTGCAGGCGGTCACCCGCCTGGACCACGCCGTGCGCGCCGCGCTGGTCCTGGCGTGGGTGGCGTTGCGGTCGGGTGACCGGGTGGGCGTCTTCGGGTTCGATGCTCGGGTGCGCTGCTGGGCAGATCCGCTCGGCGGCGGACGGGCGTTCCCGCGAGCACAGCAGGCGCTGGCGTCGCTCCCCTACAGCGCCGAGGAGACCAACTACACGCTCGGAATGGCAGAGCTGTCCGCACGCGTGCGCCGCCGGTCGCTGATGGTGCTCTTCACCGACGTGACCGACAGCACCAGCGCGGAGCTGATGCTCGAGAACCTGGACCGGCTGCGGGCACGGCATCTGATCCTCTTCGTCACGCTCCGCGATCCGGGTCTGGACGCGATGGCAGGGGCGGTGCCGGCGGCGGTCTCGGATCTCCACCGGGCGGTGATCGCCGGAGAGCTCCGGAGCGACCGGGAGCTGGTGCTGCGCCGCCTCAGACGGATGGGCATCCAGGTGCTCGACGTGCGCCCCGAGGACGCCTCCCCGCAGCTGGTCTCGCGCTACCTCGACGTGAAGCGGAGGGAGATGGTGTGAGCGGCGAGCTCCGCATGCCGTCGGTGCGCTTCCGCCAGGAGCGGGAGGCGAGCTGGCGCACCCTGGAGGCCCTGGTGGACCGCGTCCAACGGTCGGGGCTCCGGTCGCTGTCGGCCGATGAGCTGGCCCGGCTCCCGGTCCTCTACCGTGCGGCGCTCTCCTCCCTGAGCGTGGCCCGGGCCATCGCGCTGGACGCGGCGCTGCTCGCGTACCTGAACGCGCTCGCCGCCCGGGCGCACGTGGTGCTGTACGGCGGGCGAGAGCCCTTCGCGCCCGCCTTCCTGCGCTTCTGGGCGCGGACCTTTCCCCGGACGGCGCGCTCCCTTCGCTGGCACTTCCTCGTGGCGATCCTCCTGACCGCGCTCGGCGCGACGGTGGCCTGGCGCGAGCTGGCCCGGGACCCTGCTCGCTGGTCGGACTTCATTCCTCCTGCGTACGCACAGGGACGCGGCCCCGAGGCGACCGACGCGGACCTGAGATCCGTGCTCGAGCAGAAGGAGACGCCCCGGTCCGCGCTCATCCACTTCAGCAGCTTCCTCTTCACCCACAACTCGACCATCGGGCTGGCCTCGCTGGGGCTGGGGTTCGCCGCCGGGGTTCCCACTGCCTTCCTGCTGCTCACCAATGGTCTGATCCTTGGCGCGTTCGGCTGGCTCTACGGCGCGCGCGGCCTCGGCTGGGAGTTCTGGGCCTGGACGCTCCCGCACGGGGTGACCGAGATCTGGGCGCTGCTGCTCTGCGCGGCGGCGGGCCTCCGGGTGGGACAGGCGCTGGTGTTTCCCGGGAGGCTCTCGCGGCTGGCCAGCCTCCGGCGTGCCGGGGAGACGGCCGGAGTCGTGGCCCTCGGATCGGTGGCGATGTTCCTGATCGCCGGGCTCATCGAGGGGATCTTCCGTCAGTCGGTGGGCGACGCGGCCATCCGCTGGGCCGTCGCGGGGAGCACGTTCACGCTGTGGTCGCTGTACTTCGGCTTCGCCGGAAGGTCGCCATGAGCTCGCTGCGCGGCCTGGAGACGCCGGAGGGGGTGCCGATCCAGCTGGAGCTGGCGAGCGTGGGGGACCGGCTGGTCGCGGCCATGATCGACCTCTCGCTGATGAACGTGCTCGTGCTGGTGCTGGTCATCATCATCGCGCTCAGCGGGGGACGCGGGCGGGCGGAGCTGGCAGCTGCGGTGATCGTCGTCATGTTCTTCGTGATCCGCTGCTTCTACTTCCCGATCTTCGAGCTCCGCTGGCGGGGACAGACGCCGGGGAAGCGAGCGACGAAGATCCGGGTCATCTCGCGATCGGGAGGGCCGCTGACGGCGCAGGCGGTCGTCGCCAGGAATCTCCTGCGTGAATTGGAGCTGTTCCAGCCGCTCGCGATCCTCCTCGCGCCCGCGGCGGTGGTAGGAGGCTTTCCAGCCTGGGTGGGGCTGGTCGCGGGGCTCTGGGTCATGGTGTTCGCGGTGCTGCCACTGGTGAACCGGGATCGTCTCCGCGCGGGTGACCTCGTCGGAGGGACGCTGGTCGTCCGGGCGCCGCCGATGCTGCTCCTCGACGACCTCGGGGCGTCGCAGGGGCCGGCGACGCTTCAGTTCCGGGTGGAGCAGCTGGACATCTACGGGGCCTACGAGCTGCAGACGCTGGAGGCAGTGTTGCGCCAGGGCAACACGCTGGACAACTCGCCGGCGCTCGCCGCGGTCGCCGAGCAGATCCAGAAACGGATTGGCTGGACGCCGGGAACGGAGCGCGTGAGCCCCTGGGAGTTCCTCGGCACCTTCTACGCGGCGCAGAGGGCGCGGCTCGAGCAGCGCCTGCTCCTCGGCGAACGGCGCGAGCGGAAGCGGCCGGTGAGCCCGACGGGGTCCTAGCGGAAGACCTCGACGACTCCCGGGTCGC
This sequence comes from uncultured Myxococcaceae bacterium, assembly GCA_964507515.1. Lineage (GTDB taxonomy): Bacteria > Myxococcota > Myxococcia > Myxococcales > Myxococcaceae > RPRB01. The sequence goes on along the minus strand of CAZDSB010000671.1, from coordinate 3,854 downwards.
CTTCCTTCTCCGAGCGCAGCAGGTGGTAGCTCACCGCGAGGACCACCGCACCGAACGACAGGAAGACGCCGAGCGGGAGGATCACCGCGAGGAGGAAGCCGAGGAACCCCTGGCTGGGGCCGAGGACGACGAGGAGCGTGGCGAGGACGAGCGGAGCGGCGACGAGGAGGAGCAGCAGGCCGAGGATCGCCCAGCTGTGGCCCTCGGTGAGGTGGGAGCTCCGCCCGCGGGGATCGCCTCCGCCCTCCGCGACGACAATCGGCGGGACCAGGCACCACCGGACGACGCACACAACCCCCGGAAACAGCAGGAAGAGGCTGGCACCCGCCGTGAGCAGGACAGCCGGCACGAGCGCGCTGAAGAGCTTCCAGGTGCTAGCCGAGCCGTGAGCGAGCGCGGCCACGCTCCCGGGACGCCTGCCGCTCAGCTGCTCCAGCACCGAGTGGGTGATCGTGCCCGTGGCCAGACAGAGCAGGACGTACTGACCCAGCGTGACCAGGAGGTGGGCCCGGGCGGTGGGCAGAGGCCGGCGAAGGGCCGTCACCAGTACGAGCGGGAACTGCGCGAGCAGACCCGCTGCGAGGAAAAGAACCATGTTCCGGAACCAGAGGGAGAGGCTCCGCGTGAGCGCACCTCCCGCCGTGAACGTCTCTCCGACGCCCGTCCAGTGAATGGCCTCCTCCGGAGGGGCCTTCAGGGTCTCGGGGCGACCAGGAGCGGGCGGCATTGCGTCCGTCAGCGGAAGACCGAGGTCAGCTGCTCGATGTCGACGCCCTCCTTCTCCGACCGCAGCTGGTAGTACATGACGCTGTAGACCACTGCGCTCACCGAGAGCATGAGCGCGCTGGGGATGATCTGCGCCATGAGCGTCGGGAGGACCCCGCCTCTCCGCCCGAAGATCGCTCCGAGGATTCCTCCGAGGACCGCGCTCGACACGAGGAAGAGGAGCATCAGGCCGAAGATGCCCCACCGGTGTCCTGCGGTGAGCTCGGCGCTGCGTGCTCTCGGATCCACGCTCTTCTCGGCGACGACCACAGGGGCCAGGAGGCTCCAGCGGACGGCGAGGATGATCGCGGGGATGATGAAGGCGAGCGCCGCGCCAAAGAGGAAGATGCCGGTGACGAAGGCCGCCACGAACAGCGGCCCGGCCCTGGACCATCCGTGCGACAGCGACTCGGCAGCGGACGGGTTCCGTCCCCGCAGCTGCTCGAGGACCGTGTAGGTGACCAGGCCCTGCACGATGTAGCTGAGGATCGCGGTGATCACGATCCCGAGGAGCCACAGCCCCCATCCCGAGAACGACGTGGGCGTCACCGGCGCGAGGACGAACAGCGGGACGTACGCGGCCAGCGAGACGCCCACGAAGAAGACGATGTTCCTCGACCAGATGGAGAGGCTGCGGGAGATCGCCGAGCCGACCGAGAACGTCTCGCGGGCGAGGACGGCGGGAGCGGGGACGAGCTCGGCAGGGCGCATGGACGGAACGATGGCCCGGTGCCAAAGAGCAGGCAAGCAGGCGCGTCGGGTGCAGCATCTGCTTGAAATGACGGCAGCTTGGGAGGCGGCGGCCCGGGCACTCAGGCTTGCGCCGGACCGGAATTGCCGGTACGAGAGCGGCTCCGGTTTCGTCGTCCTGCGCGATTAGCTCAGCTGGATAGAGCGTTGGCCTCCGGAGCCAAAGGCCACAGGTTCGAATCCTGTATCGCGCGCACATTGAAGGGGTCGGAAGCACGAGGGTTCTTCTCGCTCGCTTCCGGCCCGTTCGTCGTTTCCGGGTGAGTAGATCCCATTAGTGTCCCACGGCGACCCGCGCGCCTTCCCATGACCGCCTCTTGTCGTGTCGCGTTCCCAGCTGCGACGGACGACGATCGGCCGACCAGCAACGTCTACGTCATGCCCTGCTTCGTCGAAATGCCTTCGGGCCAGAAGTGACCGCCGGCCTTGTCCACGGCGTGAACCGTCCACCGTCCCAGGCGGCCACGAAGCTGCCTGTCCACTCCGAGCACCGACACGGAGAGGTCACGCCCTCGGTGCCGCAGGGCTGGGGACCGGAAGGAGATCTACCGGCTCTCTGAGATGAATGGGGCCACCCCTCGGGTGCAGCCCGCAGGGAACCCATTGGAGAGGCAATAGTGCTGCCCTGAGTGACGTACTCGCCCTGGGCCGGCCTCAGGAGGGTCCGATGCCAATCGATCTCGAAAAGCTCGGTGAAGTGCTTGCCGCACTCTTCATCGGCTCGTCGACCTTGCTCCTGACCGCGGCGACGCCTGGCGGTGAAGCAGGCGATGAGGGCGACCCTCGAGCTTCGAGCGAGCCGGGCGGCCGCTGATCCCGCCCTCTCCCGCGGGGTCACTCCAGGAGGAGCTCCGGGCGCTGAAGGACCGCCTCGAAGCGTTGGCCGAGGGGAACTTGTCCAGCCTCCTGGAGACGGAGGTGCCGTGGCGGGGAACCAAGGAGAAGGCCTGAAAAGTGGGTCCGTCGTCATCGAGAAACGTGGAGGACTCACTACAACGGCGTGCCGTCCCACTCGAGCCTGGGCTACCTCACACCGAACGAGTTCAAACAGAAGCGGGGGGCAGTCCCAAACCAGCCGCGAGAGGCCAGTCTATAAGAATGCGTGGTCCGAAGAACCCAGGCAGGTCACCCCTTCTAAAGGCGGCCCTACGCCTTCTTACATCACATCTTTCTGGCAGCCGGTTTCGTGCCAAACCGTTGGGGGCACATGATGACTACTCAAGAAATAAATAACAATGCGACCTAACCCGCCCGCGGATTCGAGAGCCAAGCGAATCTTCATTGGTCCGAATGGCTTGCGAGCAGGCTGGCGCCTGCTCATCTTCATGGCGATCTTCATGGCAATGGCATCCGTAGCGCGCCTGATCCTTAAACGCTTCTTTCCGGAGGGGCTGGATCCGGTGCAATTGACGCCCATGAGAATCATCGTGCCGGATCTATTTGTCTGCTTCATCCTGGCGGTTGCGGCCGGCATCATGAGCACAATTGAAGGTCTCCGGATGGGCCAATACGGCCTTCCCAGGAGAGAAGCCCTGGGGAAAGAGTTTTGGCTAGGCCTATTGATAGGCCTGATCGCGATCAGCGGTACGGTGCTCGCAATCTTCACCCTGCATGGCATACGTTTCACAAGTGCGGCCATCCATGGCGCCGCCATTTTGACCTCAGCTGCCGCGTGGGGGGTGGCATTTTTGCTTTCCGGCTTCGCCGAAGAATTCTTGTTTCGCGGATACGCCCAGTTCACACTGACGACTGGCATGGGATTCTGGCCGTCCGCACTTTTGCTCTCGGGTTTATTCGGGCTGGTTCACACCACTAATGCTGGAGAAAACGTTTTAGGAGTTGTATCGGTGGTTTCGTTCGGCTTGTTGTTGTGCCTGTTTCTCCGCCGAACAGGCCACTTGTGGTGTGCGGTCGGCTTTCACCTGGGATATGACTGGGGTCAGACGTTCTTCTACGGCGTTCCAAATAGCGGCTTAGTTCCTTCCCAGACCTTTTTGAACGCATCATTGAGCGGGCCCCGCTGGCTCACGGGCGGAGCGGTCGGACCCGAGGCCAGCATCGTCTGCCCGATCGTCTTGGCCATCGTGGCAATCGGATTCAGCTTGAAATACCGCGACGTGCGATACCAGCCGTTGAGCCCACGCTCAGCTTCCTGAGCCGAGCTACGGAGATCAAAGATGCTCTCAATCTGCCCACGGGGTAACGGGGATTTATCGTATTCCGGAGGTTGCTTCGACACCTCTTCGATGTGTCGCCTATTTTATTGAGATTTTCCAAGTGTTGTACTCGGGCTTGCCTGCAGAAGAACTCTTGTTTAGTCAAGACCGAACCGCCCCGTG
>CAZDSB010000670.1:0-2897 GCA_964507515.1 uncultured Myxococcaceae bacterium | reverse complement strand
ACGCTCCACACGGTCACGGCGAGGATCCACGCGAGGGAACTGGCGAGAGCCCACCGCGGTGGGCCGGAGGAGAGCGGCCGCTCGTTGCCGACGACGACGAAGCTGCGAGCGACCACGTCATGGAGGAACTGCCGGCCACCCGAGAGCACGAACAGCGCGATCGAGGCGGGGACAACGCCGAAGATCAGCGCGCTCGCGAGCATCGCAAGTGGCGCCGCGAGCGGCATGTCGTATCGGAACTGCACCTTGTTGAAGAACCAGGGAGCGGTGAGCACCGAGGCCCGGAGCAGTGCCCTGCCCACGCCGAGCGGCTCTCCGTCGGCGCCGACCACCCGGAGGCCCAGGAACGTCTTGCCGGCGGTCTGGCCGCCCCCGAGACGGCTCCCAGCGAGCCCGAGATAGGCGACGGCGATCGGGAAGCCGAGCAGCCGCCCCGTTCCGCCAGGTCCTCCCACGTGCGATCCGAAGCCGAGCCCCAGGATGAGGCCGACGAGCAGCAGCAGCCCCCCGTCGATCCCTGCGGCAAGCCACCGCGACCGGAACGGCGCAACGCCTGTCGGTCGTCGTGCGGAGTCCATCGCTCCCCCTCTACGTCAGGCAGAGAGAAGCCTAGCCGCAAAGAGAACGCGTCGGGCGGTTTCTCTAGCGGCTACCGCCCGAGGAACACCGCGCCGCCGCGCGACAGCCACGCGCTCGTGATGCCGGGGAGCACGCCGAGCACCACCACGGCCACCGTGCTCAGCACGAGCGCGAGCTCGGTCGAGAAGCTCCGCTCGGGCAGCGCGCCGGCCTCGGGCGCAGGCCGCATGTACATGTAGACCACCACCCGCAGGTAGTAGTACGCGCCCACCGCGCTGGTCAGGACACCCACGATGACCAGGCCCACCAGCCCGGCGTCCACCGCGGCCCGGAAGATGAGCAGCTTGCCCATGAATCCGGCCAGCGGCGGAATGCCGCCCCGCGACAGCATGAACACGGCCATCGCGAACGCCCAGCCCGGCTTCCGCTGCGTGAGCCCTGCGAGCCGGTCCAGGTCCCAGGCGAAGCCGCGCACCTCGTCCTCGCGCCGCTCCAGCGCCCCCAGCACCCCGAACGCGCCCACTGTCGTCACGGTGTAGGCCAGCAGGTAGAAGAGGATGCCCCGGAGCGCCGCCGCGGTGTCGGGCGTCGCCCCGGCCGCGAGCGCCGTCACTCCGAGGACGCCCGTCTTGGTCGTCCCGCTCCTCACGAACAGCGAGGTCACGCCCACCAGGACGTAGCCGGCGTGCGAGATGGAGGAGTACGCCAGCATCCGCTTCACGTTCCGCTGCGGAAGCGCGAGCAGGTTCCCGACGATCATCGTCAGGAAGGCGAGCATCGAGAATCCACTGAGCAGCGCGTCGCCGGGGATCCCGTGCCCGAGCACGAGGAACACCCGCACCATCGCCGCGAAGGCCGCCGCCTTCACCGCCGCGCTCATCATCGCCGTCACCGGGGTGGGCGCTCCCTCGTAGACGTCCGGCGTCCACATGTGGAACGGCACCGCGGCGATCTTGAACCCGAAGCCCGCTCCGATCAGCGCCAGCCCCGTGTAGGCCAGCGGCCGCCGGTCCGCGAGGAGAGGGTCACTGAAGATCCGCGCCAGCTCCGAGCCCATCGCCGGCAGCATGGTGCTCCGGGTCGCCCCGAAGAGCAGCGACGTCCCGTAGAGGAGCACCGCGGAGCTGAACGCCCCCAGGATGAAGTACTTGAACCCCGCCTCGGCCGGCCGCGGCCCGCGCCGCAGGTACGCCGCCAGCGCGTAGGTGGCCACGCTGAGGATCTCGAGGTTGATGAACAGGAAGATGAGCTCGTTCGAGAGCCCGAGCAGGCTCATCCCCGCGCCGCCGAAGAGCAGCAGCGCGTAGAACTCGCCGCGCTCGGCCTGCCGGCCCCGGAGAAAGGCGGGCGCCAGCAGCAGCGAGAGGCCGACGCCGATGCAGACCAGCACCGACACCAGGCTCCCGAACGGGTCGAGAACGGCGAAGCCCTTGAACACCTCCGCCGGAGCCGAGAATGCGGTCGCCGCGGCCACCACCCCGGCCAGCGCGGTCGTCGCGACCGCCAGCGGAGCCTGGAAGCTGCGCGAGGCCGAGGAGAGGAAGACCTCGGAGAGCAGGATGACGCAGGCGCCGGCGCTCAGGATCAGCGCCGGCCAGAGCGGCAGGAAGTCGGTGGCGGTCAGCGTGGGCAGGGAGAGCATGGTCCTAGCGCCGTGCGGAGGCACCGGGGGGCATGGCCGCCCGCGGCGCAGAGGAGGGGAGCTCGAGCACCGTCACCCGCGTGTCCTCGTCGCGCTGCTGCACGTCGAGGCCCACCTGGGCCCGGGCCACGTACTTCTGGGTCGAGGTCTGCAGCCGGTCGAGGAAGAAGCCGGGCAGCACGCCCATCACCAGCACCATCACCACGAACGGAAGGGCAGTGGCGAGCTCGCGGCCGTTCACGTCGTGCAGCCGCTCGTTCTCCACCTGGACCAGCGGGCCGAAGAAGACTCGCTGCACCATCCACAGCATGTAGCTCGCCCCGAGGATGACGCCGGTGGCGGCGAGTACCCCCAGCCACATCGGCAGGTGGGTGGACTTGAACGTCCCCAGCAGGACGAGGAACTCGCCGATGAACCCGTTCGTCCCGGGAACGGCGATGCTGGAGAAGGTGATGATCAGGAAGAGCGCGGCGAACACCGGCATGCTCCGGGCGACTCCGCCGAAGTCGATGATGTTCCGGGTGTGCCGCCGCTCGTAGATGTAGCCGAAGAGGCAGAACAGCGCCCCGGTGGAGACCCCGTGGTTCAGCATCTGGTAGGCGCTGCCCGTCGCTCCCTCGGCGGTGAGGGCGAAGATCCCCAGCATGCAGAACCCGAGGTGGCTCACCGAGCTGTA
>CAZDSB010000669.1:0-2578 GCA_964507515.1 uncultured Myxococcaceae bacterium | reverse complement strand
GGTCGGTGCTGGACTTCGATGCCGAGCGGACGGTGCTCGCGCGGCTGGGGCTGGAGGTGAGGACTCCCGAGCCGGGGTGCTGCGGGATGGCGGGCAGCTTCGGGTTCGAGGCCGACCACGTCGGGGTCTCGAAGGCGATCGGCGAGAAGGCGCTGCTGCCGGCCGTGCGCTCGGCAGACGACGACGCGCTGGTCATCGCCGATGGCTTCAGCTGCCGCGAGCAGATCCAGCAGGGAAGTCCGCGGAAGGCCCTGCACCTGGCGGAGGTGCTGCAGCTGGCGCTGGCCCATCCGCCTCCGCCGGCACCGCGACGGGCCGTCCGGATCCGCTCCGGGCGCGTGGCCCTGCTCGGGCTGGCGGTGCTCGCCGTCGCGGGCGCGGGAATTCTCTGGAGGAACAGACGATGACCATCGGACGGAGGACCTGGGCGATCGCCGAGGGCTACATCCCGGCCTGGAGCAACGGGCCGGAGCCGGAGTTCACGAGCCACGAGACGGCGTGCATCCTGAACCCCGGCGACCAGGAGGCCCACGTGGAGATCACGATCTTCTTCTCGGAGCGAGAGCCGGTGGGGCCGTACCGAATGACCGTGGCCGCCCGGCGGACGAAGCACGTGCGCTTCAACGACCTGAAGGACCCGGAGCCAATCCCCCGCGGGACCGACTACGCGAGCATCCTGCACTCGGACGTGCCGATCGTCGTCCAGCACACCCGGCTCGACTCCCGGCAGCGGGCGAACGCGCTGATCACGACGATCGCCTTCGCCTCGGACCGCTGACGCCGCTCGAGGCGGTGGGTGCCGCACAGACCTGTAGCGCCGGGAGTGTCGAGGCGTCGCCGGTCACCCACCCCCGCGGTGCCGTTCGACCTCCCCAGGCCTCCGAAAACGTCAGCCCACGCCCGTACGGTGGCCCGATGGAGCTCTCCTGGGTGGCGGGAACGGTCGTCCTGGTGGCCGCGGCGGCGGCGCTGGGCTGGGTCCTCGGTCGGGCCCGGCTGGCGGCGGCCCACGCGAGAGAGAACACCATGCTGCACACCTCGCAGCAGGTCCTCGCCGAGCGGGTCCGGGGACGCGAGGCCGAGCTTCAAGAGCAGCTTCGCGCCATCCTCGCCGCCACCGCCCGGGCCGAGGTGCTCGAGGACGCGCGGTCGAAGGCGCTCTCCGAGCTCGCCGCCGAGCGGGCCGCCCGCGCCGAGGAGCAGCGGGCGATGGACGAGAAGCTGCACCTCCTCCAGACGACCCAGGAGGAGCTCACCGAGCGTTTCAAGGCCCTCTCGCTCGACGCGCTCCAGGCGAACGCGCAGACCTTCCTCGAGGTGGCGAAGGCGCAGCTGGAGAAGAGCCAGGAGGTGGCAAAGGTCGAGCTGGACGCTCGCTCGACGGCCATCGACGGCCTCGTCGCGCCCATCCGCGAGGCGCTGGAGAAGGTGGACGGAAAGCTCACCGAGCTGGACCAGTCCCGCGAGCGCGCGCAGGGGGCCCTCGGCGCGCAGCTCCGGGCGCTCGCCGAGTCGCAGGACTCGCTCCGGCAGCAGACCGAGCGGCTCGTCGGCGCGCTGAGGGCACCCAACACCCGAGGCCGCTGGGGAGAGGTGCAGCTCCGGCGAGTGGTGGAGCTCGCGGGGATGGTGGACCGCTGCGACTTCACCGAGCAGACGCGGGTGGAGACCGACAGCGGAACGCTCCGGCCGGACCTCGTCGTGCACCTCCCGGGCGAGAAGCAGGTGGTGGTGGACAGCAAGGTGCCGCTGCAGGCGTACCTCGACGCGCACCAGGCGGCCGACGAGGCCACGAAGCAGGCGAAGCTGACCGCCCACGCCGCGGACGTGCGGCGGCACGTGCGGAAGCTCAGCGAGAAGAGCTACGCCGCGCAGTTCGAGTCGGCGCCCGAGTTCGTCGTGATGTTCATGCCCGGCGAGGCGTTCCTCTTCGCCGCGCTGGAGAAGGACCCCGAGCTGATCGAGTTCGGCGCCCAGCAGAACGTCATCCTCGCCACCCCGACGACGCTGATCGCGCTCCTGCGGGCGGTCGCCTACGGCTGGCGCCAGGAGCAGGTGGCGAAGAACGCCCGCGACATCCAGGCGCTGGGCCGCGAGCTGCACGACCGCCTGCAGACGGTGGTGAAGCACCTCGCCACGCTGGGGCAGCGGCTGGGCGGCTCGGTGGACGCGTACAACTCGGCCGTGAGCTCGCTCGAGGCCCGGGCCCTGGTGACGGCGCGAAAGTTCAAGGAGCTCGGCGCGGGCGGCGAGCACGACATCCCGCGCCTCGAGCCGGTGGAGTCGCTGGTCCGCCAGCTGGACATCCTCGTGCTTCCGCCGGGACGCCGCGGCGGGCACGAGGCGGCCTGACCGACCCGAACACGGGCGCCGTCCCAGGCGATGTCGTGGCGCGTATCGGCCAAGGCATGGCCCGCCGGCCTGCGCGACTGCGGGCGGTCGTGAAGCCCGCGTTCGGAAGGTGCCCGGGAAACTTCACGCGGCAGGCGCGGGCGAGGCGAGCGGGGGGTCTGGGTGCAATAGCAACTTCGGTGACTGCAGGTGCGAGATGGGCCGCGTAACCCCCGGATCTCTCGCT
>CAZDSB010000668.1:0-4514 GCA_964507515.1 uncultured Myxococcaceae bacterium | reverse complement strand
CGGGCCGCGCTCGTCCTGCTCGCCGTGCTCGGTGCGAGCCTCGCCCGCGCGGGCGAGGAGGAGGAGCTCCTCCGCGAGGCCGAGCGGATGACGAAGCTGCAGGGAGGCGGCGCCGCCTCACGCGAGGATCTGCAGGCGCTCGTCACCGAGATGCTCCCCCGCGTCGGGAAGGTGATGCGCCTGCCGGTCCCCTCGCGGATCGACCTCAAGGTCGTCTCGCGCGAGGAGGCCCGGGAGGCACTGCTGGAGGTGCTCCGCCGTGACTACCCGGGCGATCTGCTCGAGCGGCTGTCGGAGAGCCTGGCCGCGGTCGGGCTGGTCGCCGCGGGGACCGACCTCCGCGCCGAGGCCCAGGCCCTCTACGGGGGGAACGTCTCGGGGTTCTACGACCCGCACCGGCGGCGGCTCTATCTCCTCTCCGACCAGCCACTCGCAGCACAGGCGCTGATCGTGGCCCACGAGCTCGCCCACGCCGTCCAGGACGAGACGATCCGGCTGGACGCCGCGTCGTCGAAGGTCCGTGCCTCCGAGGACGCGCAGCTGGCGCTCTCCGCGGCCATCGAGGGCCAGGCGCAGCAGGTCGCGGCGCTGGTCCTCGCCGGCGAGGGCGGCGCCGACGAGGGGCTCGACATGGGGAGCTTCCTCACCGAGGCCGCGGCGGCGAGCGCGGCGATGGCCGGTGGCCAGTCGTCGGTTCCGTGGCTCGGGCTGCAGATGTCCTTTCCCTACGCCTCCGGAGCGACCCTGGTTGCCGCGGTGCGCACCGCGGAGGACCCCTCGGCCACGCTTCTCCTCAAGCGGCTCCCGCGCTCGACCGCGCAGGTGATCGACCCCGCTCTGTACCGGGCCGACGAGCGCCCCAGGGAGGCACGCCTCGACCTCGCTGGACGCCTCGCCGGGAGCACCGCGGTCTACGCGACGACGCTCGGCGCCGCGAACCTGAACCTGTTCGGCGACGTGCACGGCGGAGGTGAGCTCGGCAAGGGCTGGCGCGGGGACCGCCTGGAGACGGTGCGCCAGGGCGGACGGCTCGCCGCCGTCTGGGCCGTAGCGTTCTCCACTCCCGAGGGCGCGGAGCGGCTGGTGAAGGCGTGGAGCGCGGCGGTGGGCGGAGGCCAGGAGGCGCCCGCGGCGCAGCCGGACGGCTCGCGCTACGTCGTCCGGCAGAGCGGCAGCGTTGCAGTGCTCCTCGAGAACGTGCCCGAGGCAAGCATCGCCCCGCTGGTGACCGCCGCGGCGGGCGCGTTCCGCTGATGACTATCGGCTACTTGCCGCCCTTCGCTCCGGAGAGCTGGCGCAGGTAGGCCACCAGGGACTTCACCTCCGCCGGCGAGAGGTTCTTCGTCGCGGGCATGTCCTTCGAGAGCCCCTTCGCCGGACCGCCGCCGGTGATCAACGCCGCGAGGAAGTCGTCGGTGCGCTTGGACAGCTTGGCGTTGTCGGTGAGGTCGGTGGGCTTCGTCGTGAAGTAGGCCGCGTCGTCCCCGTCCCCTTTGCCCGTCGCCCCGTGGCAGCTCGCGCAGTCCTTGTCGTAGATCGCCTTCCCTGCCGCAGGGTCGCCCTTCGCGCTCCCGGCCGCGATGGACGTGCTCCCGGCGAGGACCGCCGCCAGCGCGGCAGCCCGGACCCAGCTCCGGCCGTGCATCAGGACACCCTCCTCGGGTCACCGGGACGGGGTGACCCGCGGCGAGCCTAGCCTGCCCGGGCGAGCGCTACGGCCTCGCGGTGGGCTTCCCGGCGTCCTTCCATCCCTTGAAGCCGGAGGCGAGGACCGCCACCCGGGTGTACCCAGCCTCGACCGCCCGACCGGCGGCCGTGTGTGAGGCAGTTCAAAGCCGGTTGGAGCAGTAGAAGACCAGCGGGGCATCCTTGCTCGCCGGCAGCTCCTTCTGGATGTCGTACCGGTCGAAGGAGCTCAGCAGCTTCGCCCCGGCGATGACGCCGTTCTTCTGCCGGAACTCGGGATCGTTGGCGTCGAGGACGGTGACCGGCGCCTGGGTGTCCTTCTGCAGGGCCTCGAGGTCGGGGACCTCGATCAGCCGGAACTTGTCCTTCTGCTCTGCCGCGAGGGTGAGGCCGCCGACGAGGAGCAGTCCGAGGGAGAGGAGAGCGAGACGATTCATTGCCTCGGCACGTAACCGACCCCAGACCTGCCGGGCAAGGCGCTTCCCTGCGCTGCGTCGTCGCCTGCCGGCGTGGCGTGTAGGTCCAGGACCTGCCTCGCGTCTGTCCCGCGGACCAGCTGAGGGAGCGGGCGAGCCTCCGCTAGAGTGTCGGGAAGGTGACTCCTGGCTGGGCCCGCCGACTGGCCGTGCTCTGTCTCGCCGGCTGTGCGGGATGCGGGGTCGCGGCTCCGGAGATCGAGGTCGCCGCCCGCTGCACCCTGGGGAACGTTCCGGTGCTCCTCGAGCAGGGTGTCGCCTCCCCGTGCGCGACGGATGCCTCCATCCTCGGTGAGTACCGGGGGACGTTCGTGGACTCGTGGGGGACTGTTGCTCTGGAGGAGGAGCAGTGGACGGTCCGGGTGCGCGCTGGCGCCGTTGCGGATTCGGCCGGGCACACCGGAGTCACGTACCACCACTCGAGGGTCGTCGACGTCGCCGAGTCCGCGCTGGAGACCTTTCCTCACGAGCTTCGCCACGTGCAGCTGGGGCGAGGCTCCGACGACCACCACGGCTGGTGCAGCGGTTTCGCGCCGTGGGAGGAACGGGTGCTCGGTGTGAACGAGCGCGCGTACCTCGGCTGCGCGCGCTAGGCGTTCTGACCGGCGACCGGCGCGGTCACCGCGGCGGCGGAGTAGCTGCCGGCGGTGACGAAGTTCCGGACGATGGCGCCCGAGCCCCCGACGCCCAGGAGGGCGAAGATGACGCCGGCGAGGACGAGCCCCATGGAGCGGGTGTGACGGGCGGCGGCGAAGAGGGTGACGGTGTCGGTGTTCATGGCGGACTCCCTTGGAGAGGAAAGCGTGACGCTCTCTCCCAGTGCATCCGGGCTGCCAGCCCCAAAATGAATGATTCCGGGTACCTGGCTTTCCCGTTGTTGCGCCCCCCGCCACGGAGGGCCAGCGGGCTGTCGCGCCGGACGCTCCTGAGCGCCGGGCACACCCCGGATGGGCGTGTGGGGGCCTACCGCGCGAGGAGCGCGATTCCGATGGATGGCCACACCCAGGAGGCTCTCGCCGGCGATGAAGCCGCTCGCGATCGGCGTGACCGTGCCGTCCACCTCTACGCCTGGACCGCTCAGAGCGCGCTCATCACGTTCCCGGAGCCAAGTTCGGACGAGATGCCCAGCAGCCGAGCTTGAGTACTGCACTCAGAAGCGGCTGAATCGGCGCCATCGATTTCCCGTAGTACGTGGCCCGTGCTCCCCGTTCTCCTCATCGACGACGATGGCGATGTCCGCGAGGCCCATGCCGAGGCCCTGCGCGGTGCCGGATTCTCCGTCCATGAGGCCAGGAACGGAGGCGAGGCTTTCAGGCTGCTCTCGACGGTGAAGGAGCGACCCCTCTTCGTCATCCTTGACCTTCACATGCCGAGGATGGACGGCTTTGAGTTCCTCGAGCAGCTGAAGACGTTTCCGTCAGCTGGGCACGTGCGCGTGCTGGTTCTGTCGGGGGATCCGAACGTGAAGGCCGCAGAACACTACCCAGGTGTCGTCGGCGTGCTCACCAAGCCGGTCCAGCTGAGTGAGCTCTTGGCACGGCTCAGGGCCTAGGCACGAACCACGCGAGAGGCCGGACTGCTTCTGGGCAGGACACGCCCCCAGAGTGCTCGACGAGCACTGCTAGGACGATGGAGACTTCGGACCGCGGCTTCCGCCCATCCTCTCGAAGACTTGGTGGAGGATACCGTGGCTCTCGTGGTTTGCGCCGAGCCACCCAGAGCCAAGCAGGATGAGAAGTGCAAAAAGGAAGAAGGCGAGGGCCCAGACCCACCAGCGCGTGTGCCACGGTTGGCGGTCAGGTCGCCGTCTTGGTGAGAGTTCCGCGCTCGGAGGAGCACGCATAAAAAAGGCCCCGGAAGAAGGGTGGGATTGAGGGACGTCTTCCGGGGCCAGGCGGCGTTGCGCCCCCAACGTAGGGTTACAATACGTAAACGCCAGTCGCGCTTGAGAGCCAGGCTGGAGTGCTCACTGGCGGCAGGTCCGCCTGGCGCGGCTAGGCAATTCGGCTTTCCCGCGCCACAGCGCCTCCTCCGCTTGCGAAGGTGGGCAGCCAGGATCGTGAGCGGATCAGCGTGAACCCCCGACCCGCTGAGGGAGGCCGTGCGCGCTCGCTCTTCGGGGACCCACTGAGACGCACACGGGAGTCCCGGATGCGACTTCGGCACGCGGTGCGCCATCCAGCCGATGCGCTCAGGGGCCGAGCAGCACCATGCCGAGTTGTCTTCGGTACTTCGAGGAGCGGGAAAAGGGATTTGAACCCTCGACCCTCGCCTTGGCAAGGCGATGCTCTACCACTGAGCTATTCCCGCACGGGACGACGCCCGCGCCTGTTACCAACGGGCTTCTCGAGG
>CAZDSB010000667.1:0-8939 GCA_964507515.1 uncultured Myxococcaceae bacterium | reverse complement strand
GCCCAGCGGTGGCTGCAGAACCCACACTGGATCGCCCACATGGACGACGGGGCGTTCCAGTACGGGCCGCTCCACGTCTACCTGGTATCGGGGGCGCTGGCCCTCGGGATCGACCGCGAGGATGCAGGGCGGTGGGTGAGTCTGTTGTTCGGTGTGCTGACGGTGCTGCCCCTGTGGTCACTGTCGCGCAGGCTGGGGGGCGCACAGGCCGCGTGGTGGGCGACGGCGGGCTTCGCGCTGTGGGGGATGCACATCCAGATGTCAACCACCGCGGGGAGCGAGTCGGTGGGGCTGTTCTTCGTGCTCTGGTGCCTGGCGCTCCTGGCCGAGGGTCTGGAGGAGAACCGTTTCCCGCCACTGTTCGGCAGCGCGCTGGTGTTGAACCTGGCGTGTGCCGTCCGCTACGACTGCTGGCTGCTGATCCCGCTGATCTGCGTGCTGTTGCTGCTGGGGGACAAGGACAAGGTGGCGGCCGTAACGCGGTCGGTCTGCTACGGGCTCCTGTCCATCCCCTTCGTCGCCGCGTGGATGCAGGGGAACGAGCGGGCCAAGGGCGACCCATTCGCGCCCATCCGGTACATCGAGAGCTTCCATCACGCCTGGGTGGCGGACGGGGTGGCGCGCTGGAGCTCGCTGGGGTACCGGGCGATGAACCTCTTCGTCTGGAGTCCACTCGCAATCGCGCTGTTCACGCTCTCGCCGCTCATCGCCTGGTTCGGGGTGCGGGGGATGGTGCGGATCTGGCGGCAGCGGCCGGAGTACCGGTGGCTGATCTGGGTCGCGCTCGTCCCCACCGCGTACTTCACCTTCCGGAGCGTGGTGCTGCTGAACTTCGTGCCCCTGGCGAGATTCGCGGTGACGCAGGTGGCGCTGCTCCTGCCGTTCGTGGGCGCGGGCTACCTGGCGACGGTGGAGGGGCGGTCACCGGTGGCGCGGCGGGCCTGGGCCGGAGCGGCGCTGGCCCTGGCGGTGCTCTTCCCGGTGGTGGTCGGGGTGCTCACGGTGAACCGGGACGACCAGGTGGCGACGTCGCTCCGGCCGGTGAGCCCGGTCTCCACCAACCCGCCGGCGGTGATGCGGGTGGCGCGCTGGCTGAAGTCCGAGGTCGCCCCGGTGGGGGGTGCGGCCGCGCTCGACGTGGACGACCAGTACTGGGACCTGCAGATCGCGTTCTTCAGCGGGCTGCCCGACACCCGCATCTCCCGGATCCGCTGGGACATCTTCCGGAAGCAGCTGGCCGAGCAGCGGCCGGACGTCCTGGTGCGGCGAGAGGGCGGGGCGCTCGAGAAGGAGCCTGACTTCCTGCTCCAGGGAGATACCATCTCCTTCGACGGCGACGGCTGGGAGGAGGTTCCGGGCTTCCAGAAGCCGTGGCACGTCTACCGTCGCGCAGGCACCCACTAGAGGGCCTCACATGACCCAGGCAGCCCCCGCCGTGAACCGTCCGGACGCGCGCACTCCTCAGAAGTGGGTGTCCTTCACCGTCCTGTTCCTGATCGAGATGTGGGAACGGTTCGGCTACTACGGGATGACGGCGGTCGTCGTCCTCTACATGGTGAAGAAGCTCGGTTACAGCGACGACCGGGCGAATCTCACCTTCGGCGCCTTCGTGGCCATGGCGTATGCCTCGCCCGCGGTGGGCGGCTGGCTCGGCGACAAGGTGCTCGGCACGCGCCGGATGACGGTCATCGGCGCGACGATCCTCGCCATCGGGTACGCGCTGCTCGCCACGCCCGGTTTTCCGCTGTTCGTCGCCCTCGGGGTGATCGCGGTGGGGAGCGGGCTCTTCAAGCCCAACCCGGCGAACCTCGTCTCCAAGGTGTACGAGGGCAACCCGGCGAAGATCGACTCGGCCTTCACCCTCTATTACATGGCGGTGAACCTCGGCTCGACGCTGTCGCAGACCGCGACGCCGCTCATCGCCGAGCGGGTGAGCTGGCACCTTGCGTTCGGCTTGTGCGCGGTGGGTCTCGCGCTCGGCATCCTGAACTACTTCTTCCTGAGCCGTTTCCTGCGGCACGTGGGCTCGCCGCCGGACTTCGCGCCGTTCCCCTGGGCGAAGTTCGGCCTCACCATCGCGGGCTGTCTGGCGGCGGTCGCGTTCGTCTCCTTCGTGGTGCAGAACCTCTCGGTGGCGCGGGCCATCGTCTGGCTGGCGACGGTGGTGATGCTCGGCATCTTCGCGATGCTGATCGCGAAGGGGTCGCAGAAGGAGCGCAGTGGTCTCATCGCGGTGCTCATCCTCACCGCGCAGGGCATCATCTTCTTCGTCTTCTACCAGCAGATGTCGACGTCGCTGACGCTGTTCGCGGACCGCAACGTGGACCTGAACTTCCTCTTCGGGTACCGGGTCCCGGCCGGTCAGGTGCAGGTGCTGAACCCGTACTGGATCTTCGTGCTGAGCCCGCCGCTGGCCTGGCTCTACACGTGGATGAGCAAGCGATCGGGTGGGGACCTCCCGGTTGCCGTGAAGTTCGCGCTGGGGTTCGTGGTGCTGGCGATCGGGTTCTTCGTCTTCGCGGCGAGCGGCTACACCGCGGGGGCCGACGGCAAGGTGTCGCTGTGGTGGATGGTGCTCGGCTACGGGCTGATGTCCCTGGGCGAGCTGCTGATCAGCGGACTCGGACTGGCGATGGTGGCCAGGTACGTCGCGCCGAAGCTCCGTGGATTCCTGATGGGGACGTGGTTCCTGGCGACCGGGATCTCGCAGTATCTCGGGAGCTGGGTGGCGACGTTCGCCAGCGTTCCGCACAACGTGACGGATCCGAACCAGACGCTGCGCCTGTACATGAATCTGTACTTCTGGCTCGGCGGCGTCGCGGTGGCGGGGGCGATCGTGTCGTTCGCGCTCTTGCCGCTGATGCGGAAGCTGTCGGCGGAGTCGATGCAGCGAGACGAGGTCGCTGCCGCCGCGGCGTGAGCACGGGGGAAGGAAGCGCTCATGGGGGACGTGAGAGCCGCCGGCTGCGAGCACCGCGGCGGTTCCGGCGCTGGCCTCGGTTTGCCGTGCTGGCGGGTTGTCACGGAGTGCGTCGTGGAAACGGTCGCCGGTGCGTTGCGCGCCAGTGCGCCGCCGGGCTGACCCCGAGCTCGCGACGGAAGGCACGGCAGAGCGCCTGACGACTGCCGAATCCGCTCTCCCTGGCGACGCGGGTCAGATCGGCCTCGCCGGTGCCCAGGAGCTCGACCGCGCGCCGGATTCGTGCCCTCCGGAGGAGCAGTGATGGTCGGACGCCACCGAGCCGGGTGAACCGCGCACGCGTTCGCTGCCGGGATCTGCCAGCGGCAGCCGCCAGTGCTGCCACGGAAGTCTCCGGCTTGCTCGCTGCGGCCACGTGCTCGCGCAGGAGAGGATCCGCCAGCATCCGGAACCAGTCTCGGTGCGACCCGTCGAGGCCGTCGATGTGCCTGCGAAGAGTCATCACGAAGAGGGTCGCGCACAGGTGAGCGATGATCGATCCACGCCCGAGACCGCCCGCCGCGAGCTCCTCCCGTAGGCTGTGAATGCATCGATCGAACGACGACGGCATCCAGCTCGATGCCACCTGAATCAGCGGCGGAAGCGCTGCCAGCATCGGATGGCCGAACGGGGCCTGGAGGTCGAACCGCGCAGAGACAACCTCCGGCGCCATCCCCTCGCTCATCGCGCGGAGCGCGCCCCGATGCGTCCCCTTGACGACGAGCACATCGCCCTCGTCCAGTAGCTCCCGCCACAGGAGCATGTCCGTCTCGATGAGACACGTCCCCTCCACGACTGCGTGGATCGAGACGACATCCGCCGGGAACGCCCGCCTCCATCGCAGCGGGGCCTCTCCATCGAGAAGTGGCACGCACCGGAGCTGTAGCTCGTCCAGCGCCGCGGTCAGCGGATCCGTCACCGAGGTCACGGTCGAGTCGAAAGCAAGAATCGGACGCGACCGGCGCGGACCGCCGCGAACTGTTTCCCGAAACATCTTGGAACGCTCGTCCGCTCCCTCGCCGCTCCGTACGCGGCCAAAGCGTTCCATCCGGTTTCCCATCCAGGCTTTCCGAGTCATTTTGGAATGCACCGCCCGAGACCACGCCCGGAAAGGTCGCCCCCAACCGTTCCATCGAGCTTCCCATCGCGCCTCCGCGAAACCCAATGGAACGGTTCCGGCCGGGGTCCAGGCCCGTCGCTCCCCCGGGACCGTTCCAAAATGGCTCCCAAGGCGCGAACGGGAAACCGCAGGGAACGCTTCGGCCCGTCGCGCAAAGGCGAGGAGGCAGACGAGCGTTCCAAGAGGTTTCGGCAGCGGGACGAGGGCGGTTTCCCGGATCGGCGCTTCTTGGGCCCGAGATCGTGCCGGGCGCGGATGTCTCGGTCGGCCAGTCGCCCGCCCGTTAACCGTGCCGAGGAGCCGGGGGTGAAAACACCATGGACACTCGCACGTCTCGGATCCTCGCCGCGGTGGGCGTCGCCATCCTCGTCTCCGGCTGTGCGGTCAACGCGGCAGGCCGCACCCCGCTCGAGCAACAGGAGTACGACTTCGCCACCCAGCGCGCCATCGAGCACGCGGCGTTCCTCCATCCAGGCTGCGCGATACCGGAGATCAACGTCGTCCGGCTCAGCGAGGATCGTCGATATGTCGAGCTCAGGATCTGTGGACAGCTACGGCGATACCAGGACATCACTCCACGGACGACCGAGTACACCCGTGCGTACTCCGAACCCACCTGGATCGACGTCACTGCAGCGACGGGATGAGCAGACCGTGACGAGGTGCGCGTTCTCCAACCTTGGGGAGCTTCGGGTATCCCGGGAAGGTTAGCCGGGAGACGTGAATCCGCGTTCGTAAGCAGCGAGACGGCCACTTCCGTCCTCGGGCCCGCCGTTGCTGCCGCTCTCCGGAGCGCCGCGAGGTCGCGCAGGCCGCGCGAACTTGCCCTCTCGGCGAGAGCACGAAGCTGCCGCGTCTCCTCGGGGCAGCTCTCGATCCCTCCCTGGGAATGTCGAAGAACCCGTCCGCCCGGCCGCCCGTGACGTCCTCGACCGGGGGCTGAGCTGCACGCGACGCGGCGTCCGCTTCATCCGATGCACGACCGCCCCACTGGTGACGCGCCGATGCTCGTGTCACCTCGCGGCGCCTCCGCACTCAATGCATCAAGGGGAACCGTTGCAGCGGAGGAACACACGATGGGCTCGGCGTTCACAAGACACTTCACTCGTTCCGGCGGTCCGCGTGGCGCACCTCTCGGCCGGGCGCTGCCGTTGCTGTTCGGGCTGGCCGGCGCGCTCGGATGCGGCAGCAGCGAGAGCAAGGGCCCCACCAACGACGAGCTCGTTGCCCAAGGCAAGCAGATCTTCCGCTTCGACACCTTCGGCGACGAGACGAAGTGGACCGACGCGCTGCACATGGACCAGGTGATCAGCACCGTCGATCCCACCACCGCGCTCACGGTCGGGCTGAAGGTGGACGCGGACGCGCTCCCGGCGTCGGTCGTCGGCGGGATCCAGAGCGGCTCCATCAGCCTGACCGATCCGGCCACGACGATCGCCCTGCTGAAGCTGGACGCGGTCATCGGGGTGAAGGCCACCGTGACCACCGTGAATGGCAAGGACACTCTCACCCGGGTCGGCATCACCTGTGCCCTCTGCCACTCGACGGTGGACGACTCGTTCGCCAAGGGCATCGGGAAGCGCCTCGACGGCTGGCCCAACCGCGACCTCGACGTCGGGGCCATCGTCGCGCTCTCTCCGGCGCTCGACGAGCCCACCAAGGCGGTCCTCAACGGCTGGGGTCCGGGACGGTATGACCCGCGATTCAACCTGGACGGGAAGAACGGACCTCAGGAGATCCCGCCCGCCTACGGCCTGCAGGACGTCCACTCCATCACCGTGACCGGCGATGGGACGGACATCCAGTACTGGAACCGGTACGTGGCCGTCACCCAGATGGGCGGACACGGCACGTTCTCCGAGCCGCGGACCGGGGTCTCGGTGACCAACGGGACCGACGATCTCGTGAGCGGCAAGCTGCCCGCGCTCCAGGCCTATCAGCTCTCGATCGCCGCACCGCCGGCACCGGCCGGCAGCTTCGACCAGGCCGCCGCCGCGCGGGGCAAGACGGTCTTCGACGGGACATGCGCCACCTGCCACAGCGGGCCCGAGCTCACCGACGCGAACACGCGCCTCCACTCGGTCAGCGACTCGATGGGTGAGCCGGAGCCGGACGGCGTTCCCAGCTACGCCTCGCGCAGCGCGACGAAGATGTACCGGACCGCGCCCCTCAAGGGCGTCTGGCAGCACCCTCCGTACTTCCACAACGGGACGGCGGCGACGCTCGAGGACGTGGTGAACATCTACGACACCCGGCGCTCCCTGGGCCTGACCGCGGACCAGAAGGCGGACCTGGTCCAGTACCTCAAGTCGCTCTAGACGGAGGCCAACCAGGCTCAGCGGCCCGTGCGCGCCCGGCGCCGCTGATCCGCCCAGTAGTCCACCTGCCACTTCTTCACCGCGGCGTTGTGGCACTGGAGCGTGGGGCAGAAGACGTGCGTCCCGTCGTTCCGGGAGACGAAGTACAGGTCGCTGCAGGCCGACGGATGCGTCACCGCCTGCAGCGCCGCCGTCCCCGGGCTGGCGATCGGCCCGGGCGGCAACCCCTTCACGGTGTACGTGTTGTACGGGTGCGGGGTGAGGAGGTCCTGCCGGGTGATGTTCTTCACGAACTTCCCGCGGATCATCATCATCGCGTAGAGCACGGTCGGGTCCGTCTGGAGCGGCATCCCCAGCCGGAGCCGGTTCAGGAACAGGCAGGCGATGCGCGGCCGCTCGTCGGGCGCGCCGGTCTCCTTCTCCACGATGGAGGCCAGCGTCACGATCTGCAGATCGTCCAGGCGAACCGCGGTGTCCTTGCTCGCCTCGGCCGCGCGGAGCTCCTCCAGCGTCCGCGAGACCATCTTCGCGAGAACGGTCTCCTCGGTGTACCCGTGGGTGAAGCTGTAGGTGTCGGGAAACAGGAACCCCTCCAGCCGCGGCGAGGGCACGCCCAGCTTCCTCACGAACGTCGCGTCCGCGGCGAGCGTCTCGAGCCGGTCCAGCCGGAGCTTGAGGGGAGACGACGCGAGCAGCGGGAGGATCTCGTCCAGTCGCAGCCCCTCGGGGATCGTCACGTGGTACGTCTTCTGCTGTCCGGCGATGATCTTCTGGATCGCCTGCTCGGGGGTGACCGGGAGCGTGAACTCGTACTCGCCGGCGCGAAGCTTCGGTCCGAGCTTGTCGCGGCGGAGCCAGGCGTAGGCCAGCTCGGCGTCGGTGATCACCCCCGCCTGCGCCAGCACGTCCGCCACCCGGCGCGGGCCCCTGCCTGGCGGAATGGTGACGTCCTTCGTGCCCGGCGCGCCCGCGGGCGTCCGCGAGAACTCGGTGATGCGTCGGTCGCGCCACCACCAGAAGGCCGCGCCTCCCGCGGCCCCCAGCACGGCCAGGAGCAGCAGGATCCCGAGCGCCCGCTTCACGTCTCGTCCCCCTGCGCCGGCGGGTGGTGCGCGTCCAGCCAGCCCTGGAGGATGAGCGAGGCGGCGACCTGGTCCACCACCGCCTTCCGCCGGGCGCGCGACACGTCGGCCTCCAGGAGAACCCGGTTGGCCGCGACGGTGGTGAGTCGCTCGTCCCAGTACTCCACCGGAAGCCCCAGCTGCCGCGCCACGGCCTCACCGAAGCGCCGCGCCTCGGCGGCGCTCGGGCCCTCGGTCCCATCCATGTTGAGGGGGAGTCCCACGACGACGTGCTCCACCGAGTGGTGCTCGGCGAGACGTCGCAGCTCGGTCAGGTCGGCGCGCAGGTTCGTCCGCCGCAGCGTCGTGACCGGCTGCGCCGTCAACCCGAGCGCATCGGAGACCGCCACCCCGACCGTCCTGGTGCCGACGTCCAGCCCGAAGCTCCGCGTCATCCTCCGGCCACCATACCAGCCCCCGGCCGCAGTCCCGCCGCGCGGACGGTGCCATCCCTGCGCCGGGACGCTCGCCAGCGGCGCCCGGATGCTGCGCTCCCGGCACTCCTCCTGCACCGCTCCCCCGGACCCGGGGAGCCCCCTCGGGAAGGGGGACGGATGGGACTCTTCGACTTCATCGGGGACGCGCTCGGGGCCATCACCGCGCCGTTCACCGCGGTCATCGACGCCGGGACGAAGCTCCTCGGATTGCCGCCGGTGGTCGGTGATGCGCTGAAGATCGCGGTCGGGGTCGCGAGCGGGGACTTCGTCACCCTGATGCAAGGGAGCACCCAGCTCCTGAAGGACCTCGCCGGGAGCGCGGCCGAGACCGAGTACGCGCCGCCGCAGGACGAGGCCTACGGCGGCACCGACGGGTGGGCACCGACGGCCTCGCTCGTGGCAGCGGGGACCGACGACGATTCCACCGCGGTGGATGCGACCGCCGACGGGGTCGACGACCTCGCGCCGATCCGCCCGGGCGCGAGCGTCGAGGATCCAGAGGAGCAGCAGGCACTGGATGCTCTGGCCCGCAACTTCGACGCGCTCAACCGGGACGGGGGGACGTTCGGGCTCTCGGCTGACCGGGTCCTGTCCGAGAAGGAGCTGCGGGTGGCCGCCGAGGATCCCGACGCTCCGATCGATCTCAAGCGGGCCGCCCGGTACGTCCTCGACCATCCCGATCTCCTGGATCGCCTCTCGCGTTCAAGAGACGGCGACGACTCCGGCATCGCCCGGGCCGACATCGCCCTCGCCCGCGAGGGGGAGAGCCCGGACGCTCCGGCCCTCGGGGACGCGCCGGCTGCAGCCCTCGGGGCGGGCGACTCCACGGCAGCGCTCGGCAGCGGGGACCCCGAGGAGCAGCGAGCGCTCGATACGCTGCGCCGGAACTTCGACGCGATGAACCGGGACCACGGCTTCCTCGGGGCGTTCGGAGACCGGGTGATCACCGAGAAGGAGCTTCGCGAGACCGCCGAGGATCCGGAT
>CAZDSB010000666.1:0-7301 GCA_964507515.1 uncultured Myxococcaceae bacterium | reverse complement strand
GCCCGACGGCGAAGTGCTACGCGTCGGGCGGCGCACCATCAATGGCGTCGCCGGCTACGACCTGGTGGGGCTGCTGGTGGGGAGCGAGGGAACGCTCGGAATCGCGACCGAGATCACCCTGCAGCTGCTGCCGCTGCCGCGCGAGGTGCAGACCGCGCTGCTGGTGTTCGACGACGTGCGCGCGGCGGCGCGGGCGGTGAGCGCGATCCTGGCGGCGGGGGTGCTCCCGCGGACGCTGGAGCTCATGGACGACCTGGCGGTGAAGGCCGTGGACGGGAAGGGCTTCAACTTCCCGCCCGGGACCGGGGCGTGCGTGCTCGCCGAGGTCGACGGCAACGTGCCCGAGGCGGTGTTCGGGGAGCTCGCTCGGCTCGGGGAGATCGCCGAGCAGCACGGAGCGAAGGAGACGTGGCTCGCGCAGGACGAGGCGCAGCGCGAGAAGCTGTGGGCCGCGCGCCGGACGGTGAGCATCGCGCTCCGGGGGCTCGCGAAGCACAAGCTGTCCGAGGACCTGGTGGTCCCGCGCTCGCACATTCCGGAGATGATCGACCGGTGCAAGGCGATCGGGCAGGCGCTGGGGCTCACGGTGGCGACCTACGGACACGCCGGCGACGGCAACCTGCACGCCAACATCCTGTTCGACTCGGTGGACGAGCGACCGAAGGTGGACGAGGCACTCCGCCAGATGGCGGTCGTGGCCATCGAGCTCGGCGGCACCATCACCGGCGAGCACGGCATCGGGGTCGCCAAGAAGGACCTCCTGTCGCTCGAGCAGGCGCCTGCCGTCCTGGCCCTCCAGCGAAAGCTCAAGCAGGTGTTCGACCCCGAGGGGTTTCTGAACCCGGGCAAGTTCCTTCCCGAATAACTGCGCCCCGAAATCCAGGGCTTTACGGGGCGCGCCGACGTCTCAGAGACTTCGTTTTCGCCCCTCCGATGCCGCGGCGGAGGCGGCCTGACGGGTCTCAGAGACCTCGTCAGACCGAGGCTTCGTCGCCCGCTGCCTGAAAGGCCTCGTTGGCTGCGAACTGTTCGGGTGCCCGGGGACGCTCACTGATCGAAACGCCGGCCGGGGCCCTCCGCGGAGGCGAGCGCGTGGTGGCCCCCGGCCGAAAACCCGAGGAGTTCCCGGGCTCTCGTGAGGGCTCGCCGTGCTGGCCGACGACGTGCGCAAGCGGGGCCGATTCCTCGCGTAAGCGGGAAGAATGCCCAGGTTCTCGGCTGTTGGGCGGCGGCGAAACCCCCGAGCCCGTCGTGCGTCCAAGAAGCGTCTCTGAAGACCCCACGGGGTCCGAATCACTTCAGCAAATCCGACGAAAGGAGGTTTGAGACACCATGCCCTCAGCAGCTCGTTCCGAAAGTCTTTCCTCGTACCTCCGCCAAATTGGCGGCCGCCCCCAGCTCACCCGTGAGCAGGAGTACGAGCTCGCCCGGCGCGCCCGGAAGGGTGATGCCTCGGCCCGCGACACGCTCGCGCTGTCCAACCTCCCCTTCGTGGTGGCGGTGGCCAAGAAGTTCGCGCACCGCGGCGCCCGGCTGGATGACCTCGTCCAGGAGGGCAACGTCGGCCTGATGAAGGCCATCGAGCACTTCGACCCGAAGAAGAACGTGCGCTTCGCCACCTACGCGGTCTGGTGGATCCGCGCGTACATCACCCGGTACCTCAAGGACAACCGCAGCCAGGTGCGCGGTGGCGAGTCCGAGCGCGGGTCGATGGTCGACTTCAGCCTCGACACCGCCATCGACGAGGACGGTGACACCACCTTCCTCGATCGCCTCGAGGAGCCCGGGGTTGGCCCCCAGGAGACCTTCCTCGGCCGCGAGCAGGACGAGGACGTGCAGGAGGCGCTGGCCAAGGTTCGCAAGCGCATCGGCGACCTCGGCTGGGACATCGTCCAGGAGCGGCTGACCCAGGACAAGCCGCGGACCCTGGAGGAGCTCGGTCAGCGCTGGGGTGTGAGCCGCGAGCGCGTCCGTCAGGTGGAGCTGAAGACGAAGCACTTCCTCGCCCGCTATCTCTCCGCGTTCAACCAGGACGAGGAGCAGCTCGACGCGCCGGCCGAGGCCGACGCCGCCTAGGGCGTTCGGTGACGGCGAGGCGCCGCCTTCGGCCGGCGCGCGCTGCTGTTTCGAGAGGAGCTGACGCGACGCGCCAGCTCGCCCGAGCTTCCTTGCGACTGGCGACGGCCGCGTGTTACGCGGGCCGGCACCCATGCGCTGGACGTGTCTCCTGTTGTCGCTGGTCGTTCCGGCGGTGTGCCTGGCCGCGGACGCTGCGGACGGCGGCGCCCCCTCGACGTCCGCCGACCCCGCCCTGGCCGGCATCGACGCACTCTGGCGTGAGCGGGGAGACCCCGCGAAGGCCGAGGAGGGGATCCGCCAGTCCCAGGCGGCCCTCGCCGCAAAGCCCGAGGACGTCGAGCGGATGTTCCGACTCGCACGGGCCGAGCTCTGGGTCGGCGACGGCCTGGAGAACAACGACGACCGGAAGCAAAAGCTCGGCCGCGAGGTCTGGGAGCTCGGCGACCGGATGGTGAAGACGAAGCCCGAGTGGGTCGGCGGTCACTACTACGCCGCGGCCGGCATCGGCATCTACAGCCAGGCGGTGGGAATTCTGAAGGCCCTGGGGGAAGGCCTGGAGTCGAAGTTCAACGAGCGTTTGGACAAGGCGATCCAGATCGATCCGCGGTTCCAGAAGGAGATGCCGCTCATCGCCAAGGGCCGGTACTACTTCGAGCTTCCCTGGCCGAAGCGGAACCTGGGCAAGTCCGCCACCTGGTACCGGAAGGCGCTCGCGGCGAATCCGAACAATCTGAGGGCGACGGCGTGGCTGGCAGAGACGCTCTGGCGCGATGGTGACGTCGCCGGGGCAAAGGCCCAGCTGGCGAAGGTGAACGAGGCCCATGACCCGGACGACCCGGCCGAGGAGGCTCGGGTGAAGTCCATCGCGAAGAAGATCGTGGCTCAGATGGAGAAGGAGGGCGCACGATGAGAGCCGAGAGTCAGGTGGCGAGCCCCTCGACGAGCGCGAACACGTTGCTACACCTTCTGCGGGAGCGCGCCTCCCGCACGCCGAAGCAGGACGCCGCGACCCACAAGAGGTCCGGCAAGTGGACGCACGTCGACTGGGTCACCATCCTCGATGACGTCCGTCATCTGTCGGCGGCGCTGGTGGCCCGGGGTATCCAGCCCGGCGACCGGGTGGCGGTCTTCGCCGACAGCTCGCTGCCGTGGTGCGTGGTGGACCTGGCGATCTGCGCGGCACGCGGGATCACGGTGCCCATCTACGCCTCGAACACGCCCGACGAGGTGAAGTACGTCCTCCAGCATTCCGGTGCGGTGATGCTCTTCGTGGATCACGACCGGAGCGCCGGCAAGCAACCCGGCCGCTTCACCCGTGCGCGCTCGGTCCTCCGAGACTGTCCCGCGGTGCGACAGGTGATCACCATGGAGGACGAGGGGACCGGCGCCGAGGTGTCGATGGCGAAGCTCCTCGCCGAGGGCACGCCGCTGGACCAGAAGGATCCGCGCAAGTTCGAGGAGCGGATCGCGGCGCTGCGGATCGACGACCCGTGCTGCTTCATCTTCTCCTCAGGCACGACGGGCGCGCCGAAGGGCGTGATGCTCACCCACGGCAACCTGGCCTTCGAGGCGAAGGCACTGACGACCCTTCAAGTCTTGCGGCAGGACGACGCGGTGATGCTGTTCCTGCCGCTGGCGCACAGCTTCGCCCAGGACGTGAAGGCTGCGTGGGTGGGCCTCGGCTACCGGATGATCTTCGCGCAGAGCACGGACACCCTGCTCGCGGACATCGGCGAGACCTCTCCGACCATCCTGCCGGCGGTGCCGCGCATCTTCGAAAAGATCTACAACGCGGTGGTCTCGGGGGGCATGTCCAAGCCAGGGGTCGCCGGGAAGCTGTTCCGCTGGGCGATGCGGCTGTTCGAGGAGTCCGTCGAGGCGCGGATGCAGGGTCGGAGCTACGACTCGCTGTCGCTCACGCTCGCGAAGAAGCTCGTGTTCAGCAAGGTGAAGGCCACGCTAGACCAGAAGCTCGGCGGCAAGATGCGGCTGTTCGTCTCGGGTGGCGCGCCGCTCTCGAGGAAGATCGCCTTCTTCTTCGACATGCTCGGGTTCGAGGTCCTCGAGGGCTACGGCCTCACCGAGACCACCGGCGGGGCCACGGTCAATCCGCCCGGTCGCGCCCGGATCGGGACCGTCGGGCCGCCGATGCCCGGCTGCGAGGTGAAGATCGCCTCGGACGGGGAGATCATGATCCGCGGCCCGAACATCATGAAGGGCTACTACAACGCGCCCGAGGCGACGCGGGAGATGATCGAGCCGGACGGGTGGCTGCACTCGGGCGACATCGGAGAGATCGACCCCTCCGGCTTCGTCCGGATCACGGACCGGAAGAAGGACATCATCGTCACGGCGGGCGGGAAGAACGTCGCGCCGCAGAACCTCGAGAACAGCCTGAAGACCTTCCCGATCATCAGCCAGGCGATGGTCTACGGCGACAAGCGAAAGTACCTCTCGGTGCTCATCACGGTGAACGAGGAGACGGCGCGGAAGCTGCTGCAGGACCGCGGAATCACTCCTCCGGCCGCCTACGCCGAGGTCGCCGTGCGCCAGGAGGTCGTCGCCGAGGTCCAGAAGGCGCTCGACGGGCTCAACGCTCACGAGCCGCCGTACAACCAGCTCAAGCGCTTCCACGTGATGGACCACGACTTCACCCAGGAGTCGGGGGACCTCACGCCGACCCTCAAGGTGAAGCGCAAGGCCTGCACCCAGCGGTACCAGGCCATCCTCGACCGGCTCTACGACGGCGAGAAGATCACCGACTGACGCGGGGTTCCGGACATCAACCGACGCCGGAACGCTCGTTCGCGCTGGAGCGAGTGGGCCGAACCGGTCGGCCGGATCCCGAGCTCGCCTTGCTGCCTGCGGGGGGTGGGGCGTGCCGGACGCGGCGCCCGGGCGTCAGGCGTCCTTGCTGGCCGAGGCGGGTGCGCGTGTTCCGGCCTTGCTCGCGTCCGAGCCGCCGGTGCCGAGCGTGTCCTGGCGCTGGTTCTCGTTCTGGGCGTCCGCTTCCCCGCCGAACCCCTTCTTGAAGTTCCGGATGCCCTGGCCGAGGGCCGAGCCGAGCTGGGGCAGCTTGGCGCCTCCGAAGAGCACCAGGATGACCAGGAAGATGATCAGCAGCTCACCCATCTTGAGACCGAACATAGACCAACCTTGTCGTGGGACTGAACGAGGGTAGACACGATCCATCCCCCTCACGCAAGCGCTTGACCCGCCCGGGAGGTCGGTTCTTCCGGGCCGACCGCGTCACGGGACCTGCGCTCACCCGGGAGGGGGGAGCACGAGCTGGAACAGCGTCCGGCCGCTCAGGCTTCCCACGCGGGCCAGACCGCCATGGGCCTGCACCAGGGCTCCGGCCATCGCCATGCGGAACGCCGAGCCCAGCTCGTGGCCGCGGAGCGCCTGCTCGCGCCGATCGAAGACGTGCGCCTCGCCCTCGGGCGTGAGCGGCGGACCGGAGTCCCAGAAGGTCAGCTCGCATCCTTCCGGTGCGGCGCGCGCAGCGAGCCCCGCAGACGCTCCGGACCGGCTGCGCGCGAGGACGTGAGACCACGCGCCTGCAAGGATGAGCTGGATGCGGTCGAGGTCCACGCGGACGGCGGGAAGGCTCGTCGGGAGGGAGACCTCGAGCCGGACGCTACGCTCGCGCGCGGTGCTCGCGGCCGAATCGGCGCTCGCCCGGAGGAGGGGGAGAAGATCCTCTTCCCGGAGGTCGAGCCGCAGCCCGCCCACGTCGAGCCGCCAGGCCTCCGCCAAGAAGTCCCAGTTGGCGAGGGCCCGGTCCACGTTCCGCAGCATCACCTCGACGGCGGTGCGGACCCGCTCGTCGAGCGCGAAGCGCGGAGAGGCGAGCAAGGCGGCGTACGTGCGCACCGTTCCCAGGGGACCTCTGAGCTCGTGGCTGGCGAGTGAGAGGAAGCGGGCGGCGCTGTCGTCGGGCGGGCGATCCACGGCGCTCCCTCCCTATGCCCCCCTCTGACGTCCACGAGCCAACGGGACGTCGTACGGGGCGTGTACTTTCTGCGAGGTTCCCGACTCCTCGGTGCACAATCGTTGAGAAGCGGGCAACGGAACTGGAGCGATGGGCGGACCCTCCCCTCACCGGCAGCAGGGCGTGGCCCGACGGGTCCTGGTCGTCGACGACGATCCGGACATCCTCGATGCGCTCAGCGAGATCCTCGAGGTCGAGGGGTACGACGTGCAGCGGGCGCGGAACGGGCGCGAGGCGCTGCAGCGGCTCGAGCAGGAGATGCCGGACCTCGTCCTGCTGGACCTGATGATGCCGGTGATGGACGGCTGGGAGTTCGCCCGGAGCCTGTCGCCGGGGGCCCGGCCGCCGATCATCGTCCTCAGCGCGGACCGGAACGTCTCGGCCAAGGCGCGCGAGATCGGCGCGCTGGGGTGGCTGGCGAAGCCGTTCGAGCTGTCCGAGCTGCTCGCGGCGGTGCGCAGCGCGGTCCCTGCCGAGACGCCTTGACGCAACGCGTGGGCGGTCGGTACGGTCCGCGGCGCGAAGGCGTTGATTCGTGAGTCAGCCCCCGAGGAGGCGGTACCCATGGCGGACACCCCGAAGAGCATCCTGGAGCAGGCCATCCCCGAGCTCCTCACCGCGAAACCCGAGCTGGCGAAGGAGCTGAACGCGGTCATCCACTTCGTCGTCACCGGCGATCAGGGTGGGACCTGGACCCTCGACGCGACCCGCGGATCGGACTGGGTGAAGAGCGGAGCCGAGGGCACGCCGAAGATGACCGTCACGGTCAGCGACCAAGACTTCGTGAAGATCCGAAACAAGCAGCTCAACGCGCAGATGGCGGCGATGCAGGGGAAGCTGAAGTTCAAGCCCATGGACATGGGCCTGGCGATGAAGCTCGGGAAGCTGCTGACCTGAGCCGGACCGCCGAGAGGGATGCGGGCCCGGGGCTGCCGCTCTCGGGCGTTCGCGTGCTGGATCTGACGCGGCTCGCTCCGGGCCCGTACGCGACGCTGATCCTCGCGGACCTCGGAGCGGAGGTGGTGAAGCTCGAGCCTCCCGAGGGCGACGCCACGCGCGCGATGCCGCCCGGTGGAGCAGGGGAGCTGTTCGCGGCCCTGAACCGGGGGAAGCGCTCGGTGGTCCTGGATCTGAAGCGGCCCGCGGCGGTGGAGGCGGTGAGGCGGATCCTCGGCCGGTGCGACGTGCTCGTGGAGGGCTTCCGGCCCGGGGTGATGGACCGGCTGGG
>CAZDSB010000665.1:0-8860 GCA_964507515.1 uncultured Myxococcaceae bacterium | reverse complement strand
GAGAGCGCGGTCCGCGCCGGCGACGCCGAGGCCGCCCGACGCCATCTCAGCGCCTATGCGGACGCTGCGCCGGACGACATCGATGCGCTCCTCCAGCTCGCGGCGCTTCACCGGAGCGCGGGGGCGGTGGAGGCGCTGGCGGCGCTCCTCTCCGGGCTGTGGCCGCGGCTGTCGGGCGAGCAGGCCCGGGCCGCCTGCCGGGAGCTGGTGGAGCTCTCGATGGAGCTTCACCGACCGAGCGAGGCGCTGGACGCGCTCCGGAGGCTGGTGGAGCTGTCCTCCGACGACGCGTGGGCCTTCGAGACGCTGGTCTCGCTCCTGCCTCCGGCCGTGCCCGGAAGCGACACCGAGGCGCTCGCGCTGAGGACTCGCCTGGTCGAGCTCACGACCGGCGCCGCCCGTGCCCACCACCGGGTCGAGCGGGCCCGCTTGCTCCGTGCCCGGGGCGACCGCACCGCCGCGCGCGAGGAGCTCACCCGCGCTGCCGGCGAGTCGGCCGAGCCCGCCCTCCTCTGGCGCGAGGTGGCGCTCCTGGCACAGGCCTCGGACGACGCGCCGGGCGAGGTCGAGGCCTGGCAGCGGGCGCTCGGGCGTGACGCCACGGTCGCCGCCGAGGCCGCGCCCCGTCTGCTCTCCCTCGGTCGCGCGCTCGCCGAGACCCGGCCCGAGCTGGCCGAGGCCGCGCTCCGCGAGACCACGCGCACCGGAGCGCCCGCCGACGCGGTGGAGGCATGGCGGACACTCTCGCGGATGGAGCGGCGCCGGAACCGGCTGGATGCCGCCTCGGAGGCGCTGCTCCAGGCCGCCGAGCTCGCCCCCGAGCCGCTCCGGGCCGACGTGCTCCTCGAGCGGGCCGAGCTGGCCGAGGAACGCGGGGATTCGGCCGCCGCCGCCGACAGCTACCGCCGGGTCCTCAAGATCTCCCCCCGCCACCCGCGGGCTCTCCCCCGGCTGCGCGCCCTGCTCGAGCACGCCGGTGACTGGCCGTCGGTGGCCGAGCTGCTGGAGCTCGAGGCCGAGCGGGCCCCCAGGGACCGTGCAGCGGGACTGTTCACCGAGCTCGGGGCACTGCTCGACGAGCGCCTCGGCCGCGGCGAGGCTGCCGAGGCCGCCTTCCGCCGCGCCGTCCAGCTCGACGACCAGGCTCCCCGGCCGCTGGAGCGCCTGGTCTCGCTGCAGCTCCGGCGTGGCGCCTGGACCGAGGCCTCGCCTTTCCTGAAATCCGTCGCAGGCCTGCTCGCAGCGGATCGCGCGGCGGCGCTGTTCAGGCAGGCGGCGCAGCTGGCCTCCACCGCGCACGACGGGACCGCGGCCCTCGCGCTGCGCCGGCAAGCGCACGCGCTCGTGCCCGCCACCGGGGACGAGCTGGCCGAGCTCGCGCTGTCGCTCTACGCCGGTGGCTCTCACGCCGAGGCGCTGCCGCTCCTCGCCTCGGTCGTCTCCGCCCTGGACCAGGGCAGCCGCCCCGCGCGCGAGGCCGAGGTGCTCCTCGCCCACGCGGATCTCCTCGCCGAGTCCGGCGAGCTCGCGCAGGCGGAGGCCGCTCTCCGGCGCCTGGCCGACCGCCCCGACGCCCCGGTCACTGCGGTGGAACGTCTGGCCGAGCTCCGCGCCCGGACCGATCCCCGCGAGGCCATCGAGCTGCTCGCCGCGCATCAGCTCCGCCAGCCTCCCTCCGAGGAGGTCGGCCGCGCCCTCCTGAAGCTGGGCGAGCGGGCCCGCGCAGAGCTGGCAGACCCCGAGCTGGCCGAGCGACTCCTGCTCGGCGCCGCCTCCGCGCTCCCCGACCCGCTCGTCGCCCACGAGGCGCGCGCGGCGCTCCACCGCGAGACCGGACGCAGCGGCGCGCTGCTCGCCGCGCTCCAGGCGACCGCCGACGCCGCGCTCCGCAAGGGGGACGTTCCCCTCGCCTCGCGTTCGCTGGAGGAGGTGGCCGAGGTCGCCTCACTGGCCGACCGGGCCGACGAGGCCTTGGAGGCGCTCTCTCGCCTCCGGGGAACGCTGGAGGGCGCCGGGCGGAAGGCCGACGCGGCCACCGTCGAGCGGCGCCGGGCCTCGCTCTTCCTCGAGGTCCGTGGCGACGCGACCGCGGCCAGCGCCGCGCTCGCCCGGGCATTCGAGCTCGCTCCCGACATCGACACCGCGGCCCAGCTCGCGGATCTCGCCGCTCGCCGCGGTGATACGCGCGCGCGGGCAGGGTGGCTGCGGCGCGCCGTTCCTCTCCTCTCCGCGGGCGAACCCCGCGCGGCCGCGCTGGTCCAGGTCGCCGAGCTGCACGCGGGTCCGCTCGGAGACGAGTCCGAGGCCGAGACGCTGGTGCGGGACGCGCTCGCGGAGGTCCCAGGCCACCCCGCGGCAGAGGCGCTGCTGGTCCAGCTGCTGGAGCGGTCCGGTCGCGGCGCCGACCTGGCCGCCTACTACGTCGCTGCCGCGCGAGGCCGCACC
This sequence comes from uncultured Myxococcaceae bacterium, assembly GCA_964507515.1. Classification (GTDB taxonomy): domain Bacteria; phylum Myxococcota; class Myxococcia; order Myxococcales; family Myxococcaceae; genus RPRB01. Next base: position 6,415 of record CAZDSB010000665.1, on the reverse strand, counting down.
GACGGTGCCGCGCGGGCGCACCTGCTCCGCCGCGCCGCCGGCCTCTACCGCGGGCTGGGGAAGGCGGAGCCCGCGCTCGACGCCCTGTCCGCCGCCCACGGCTTCGCTCCGAACGACGTCTCCATCACCGCAGAGCTCGCCGAGCTCCTGGTCTCCAGGGGGCAGGACGCGGACGCGGCGCCGTTCGATGCGCTCCTGCTCCAGGGCGACCCGTTCCATCCCGCATACGGGCGTCACGTGGCCCGACTGCAGGCGACCGGCGACAGCGTGGCGCTCGGCCGCCTCGAGGCCGCCCGCGCCGAGCGGCAGGTGGGCGCCGAGGCGGCGCGGAGCTGGCTGCGCGCCGCGGAGGCCCTGCGCTCCGGCGGTCGCGAGGACGACGCGCGGACCGCCGAGGATCGCGCCTTCGACCAGGCTCCCGAGCTCGACGTGGCCTTCGCCGCGCGCCGTACCCGGGTCGAGGGCGACGTGCGTGCTCTCGCCGAGCTCCTGGCGCAGCGCGCACGGGCGGTCTCCACCGAGGCTCCGGCGCTGCTGGCCGAGCGCGCCGAGCTGCTGACCCGGGCCGGCGAGGCGCTGCTCGCCGCCGAGGCGTGGGACGAGCTGCTGCGGGTGAGCCCGGACGACGTCAAGGCGCTGCTCGCCCGGGGAGATCTGGCCGCGGCCGCGGGTGGACCCGCGGCCTCGCAGCCGTATGACCGCCGCGCGCTGCAGCTCGCGCCGGACCTGCCCACAGTCCAGCGCACCCGCCTCCAGCTGCGGCTCGGGAACGCGGCGCTGTCGGCCGGCGCCCTCCACGACGCCGCCGATGCGCTCGAGGCGGTGGTGGCTGCGGACCCGGATGGCGAGCGAGGCCGGGAGGCGCTCTCGCTGCTCGCCGAGGTTCACGGGCGCCGGCAGGACGCGCCAGGGCTGTTCCGCACCTCGGTTCGCCTCGCGCGGACCGCGCGGCCCGAGGAGGCCGAGGCGCTCTATCGCCGCGCCGCCGCGCTGGTCGAGGACCCCGTCGAGGCACTCGACGCGCTGCTGCCCCTCGCCGAGCTGCGGCCCTCCGAGACGCCGGTGGTGGACCGTGCAGTCGCCGGGCTGCGCGCGATGTCCCGTCATCAGGATCTCCTCGCACTGCTCGAGCGCGCGGCGCAGGCTTCCGGCGGACCGCGTGCGGCCGATCTCCTGGTGCAGGCGGCCGAGGTGGCGACGCAAGCGTTCCAGGACGATGTGCGCGCCCTCTCCCTGGTCGCCCGGGCCCACGAGGCGGATCCGGGGAACGTGGTCGCCCTCCGCGTGCTCGCCGACAGCCACCGGCGCCGCGGCGAGGTCGAGCCGCTGGTGGCCGTGCTCAGGAGCCTGGTCGCGCAGGGTCCGCAGGGAGAGGATTCGGCCGCACTGAAGCTCGAGCTCGCGCGGCTGCTGCTCCAGCGCGGCGAGAACGAGGAGGCGCGTGGCCTGCTCGAGCCGCTCGCTGCCGGCGGTCGATCCGGACCCGGCTACTCCGATGCGCTCGAGCTCCTCGTCCCGCTCCTCCAGGATGCCGACGACGCTCTGGCTCGCTCCACCGTGCTCGCGGCCCGCGCCGAGATGATGCAAGGGTCGCAGCGCGCGCGGCTGCTCTACGACGCGGCTCTCGCCGCGCAGCAGGCCGGAGACGAGGCCCGCGCGGCGCGACTGGCCCGCGGATCGGTGGCCACCGAGGCCACCCAGGACGCGCTCCTCCTCCTCGCCAGCCTCATGCGCGACGCGAGCGAGCTGGCCAAGGCCGCGGCGTCGCTCACGCAGGCCGCGCAGCTCGCTCCCCCCGACGACCGTTTGAAGCTGCTGCTCGAGGCCGCGGAGGCGTGGGAGGGCGCGGGCGATCCGGCCGAGGCGCAGGAGCTGCTCGAGCGGGTGGCTCGCCTCCATCCCGAGACGCTTGGACCGGGCGCCTGGGCGGCGCGCTTCCTCCGACTGGGGGCCGCGCCGCAGGCGATCGAGCACGGGTACGAGCCGCTCTTCGCGCACGGGCAATTCGCGCAGGCGCTCGAGATCGCCGAGGCGCTCGAGGACGGTGCCCGGATCCGCCAGAGCCTGTGGGGCCTCGCCCAGACTCCGGCCGGGGGCGAGGCCCTGCGGCGTCTGGGTGCGCTCCTCCTCGAGGATGGGACCGCGGGCGAGCGGCAGGCCTGCGCCGACCTCGCCGAGATGCGCCGGGAGCGGGAGCTCGCGGTGGCGCTCCACCGGGCCGTTCTCCTCTCGCTTCCGGGCGAGGCAGGAGACGAGGAGAGGGTGCGGGCCTTCCAGCGGCTCCAAGTCCTGGACGAGCTCGATGGTGTCCTCGGCGAGGCGCTGGAACGGGTGGACGCGAGCACTCCGCGGCCGCTGGTGGAGGCGCTGCTCCAGCACGTCCGTGGCCGCCGGGGGGCGGAGCGCGAGCGGGGCCTGCGCCTCCTCGCGAGCCGCGTGCCCTCTCGCGCCGCCGAGCTGTGGCAGGCGCTGTTCGAGCAGGCGCGGGACGACAACCGGCTCGAGGACGCCGCCTCCGCGCTCTCGGCCTGGGTGGATGCGACGCCGGACCCGGTGCACCGGGCCAGCCTGCGGGTGCAGGCCGGAGACCTCGCCCTCGCGATCGGCTGGACGGACGCGGCCCGCGCCGCATGGGCACAGGCGGCCGCCGAGGATCCGACCTCGTTCGCCGCGACGAGCAAGCTGCTCGCGCTCACCTCTGCGGAGGAGGCGCCCGAGCAGTTCGTCGACCTCGCGGAGAGAGTGATGTCGCTCTCCGGTCCGGAGGCCCTCGCCGGCCGTCAGGACGAGCTCGCCCATGCCTACGTGCGGCTGGGGCGCGCGGCGGATGCGCTGAGCGTCCTCTCGACGCTGCCGCCCACCGAGGAGCACGTCCGCCAGCGGGCCGATCTGGCCGAGGCGCTCGGTCGTTCGGAGGAAGCGCTCACGCTCCGCGAGCAGCTGGCGCACACCCCGGAGGAGCGCGAGTCACTGGCGCTCGCGGCGCTCCGCGCCGGCCGTCACCCCGACGTGGTGCGGATCCTCGAGCCGATAAGCTCGCTGGACGCCCTCTCGTCCGAGTCGCAGCGCACGTTCGCCACCGCTCTGGCGACGACCGAGGAGGGCGCACCGCTGGCCGTGCGACTCTGGGCGCTGCTCCTCTCCGGGAATCCGGTGGACGCCGAGGGCTGGTCGCTGCACGCCGAGGCGCTCCGTCACGCCGGGCGTCCGGACGCCGCCGCCCGATCGGCCGCCTTCGGCAACCTGTTCTCCGGGGAGGAGACGGTTGCCACACCGGTGCCGCTGCAGGCCGTCGCCCGCGGTCCGGTCCGCACCTCGATGACCCTGCCAGGTGGGGTGCTGCTGGTCACGCCAGAGGAGATGCCCAACCTCCACGCGGTGCTCGACGAGGCCCTCTCCGGCCTGGGGGCGCAGGGCCTGCAGATCTGGCTCGACCCATCCGGCGCCTCCGAGGCGTGGATGGCCAGCGCCGGGGACGTCGTGCTGGGCGCGGGGGCGCTCTCGCTGTTCGGCCCGGTGGAGGTGACCTACCTGGTCGCGCTCGCCCTCGCGCTGGGCGACGAGGGTCAGGCACTGGCCCGGCCGGGTGAGGTGCCCGCGCTCGCGGATGCGGCGGCCGAGGCGTTCGCCGCCGTGCCCTCTCCGGCCGCGGCGGCACGGGTGCTCCTCTGGCTGGACCCGGTGGCCCGTGGCGCGGACCTGGACACGGTCGACCCGGCGGCGGTGTTGACGGGAAGCGCCGCGCTCGCCGCGGTCGTCCAGCGCGCGCTCCGGCTCGTGTAAGGTCGCGGGCGTCCGTGCTCCGTCCAGCGTCGCTCCTCCCGCTCGCGCTCCTCGCGGTGTCCCTGTTCGCCTGCAAGGGCGAGGTGCAGGTTCCCGGCAAGGAGCGCGTGGGGACGTACCTCCTCCAGTCGGTGGGGGACCCGCTGTTCAACGACTGCGCCGGCGCCATCCTCGACGCCGGCCCGGATGGTGGGGCGCCCGGCGGCTACTTCGTCGACGCCGGAGTCATCTTCTCGGTCACCTTCCACCAGACCACCGCTCCGGACGGCGGTTGCTGCTTCGCCGACGGCGGCCGCGTCACGCCCTACGACGCCGGGTACCTCACCTTCATCGAGGGCTCGGGCTCGGAGGGCGTCACCGAACCGTTCGGCGTCATCAACGGACAGGTCATCGACGTCTCGGCACTCGCGCCCCGGGTGTTCGCCGCCTGCGGCTGCACCGCGCTCGCGCCGCCCGACATCCAGGTCCTGGAGCGGAACCAGATCGCGCTGCTCAGCGCATCCCAGGCATCGGTGCTCGGCTCGTCGGTCACCTGCGCTCCTCCCTCGGTGGTGCTCGACGGCGGCATTCCTCCGGTGGGTGGCACCATCACCGGTCCCCGGGACCCGAGCGGGGTGTGGAGCGTCCCGCTGGTCTGCGGCGTGACGGAGGAGCAGATCCAGGTCCTGAACCACGGGGACGGGGGATGCTCCGCGGAGTGCCAGTCCTGCACCATCCGGTTCTCGGTCCAGGGCAGGACCCTGCAACAATGACCGCTCGTCGCGCGGTCGTCCTGCTCTCCGGCGGGCTGGACTCGGCGACTGTCCTGGCGATGGCGCGGAGCGAGGGGTTCCTCTGCACCTGCCTCCTGGTGGACTACGGACAGCGCCACCGGGTGGAGCTCGAGCGCGCGAGGGTCGTGGCGCGGGAGCAGGGCGTCCAGGACGTGCGCGTGGTCTCGGTGGACCTTCGCGCCATCGGCGGCTCGGCGCTGACCGCGGAGATCCAGGTTCCGAAGGATCGCGGCGAGGCCGAGTGTGGAGGCGGCATCCCGGTCACCTACGTGCCTGCGCGGAACACGCTGTTCCTCGCGCTGGCGCTGGGGCTCGCCGAGACGCTCGGCGCGACCGACCTCTTCATCGGCGTCAACGCGGTGGATTACTCCGGCTATCCGGACTGCAGGCCGGAGTTCATCCGCGCCTTCGAGACGCTGGCCAACCTTGCGACGCGTGCCGGTGTCGAGGGAGCACGGTTCCGGGTGCACGCGCCGCTCTCGGGGCTGGGAAAGGCGGCGATCATCCAGACCGGTGCGCGGCTCGGGGTGGACTATGCCCTGACGCACAGCTGCTACGACCCGGATGCTCGCGGCCGGGCCTGCGGGCGGTGCGACAGCTGCCTCATCCGCCGCGAGGGCTTCCGTGCTGCGGGCGTTTCCGACCCGACCTCCTACGTGACGTGACGGGACCGCTCCTCACCGCCGTCGCCGTGCTCGTGGCCGCGACGGATGCGGGCACGGGCCCGACGCTGGTCGACGCGGCGGCTCGAGTGCCGGGCCTGGTGGTGAAGCTGCCGTACGCGACGGAGGACAACTTCCTCGGCCGGGCGGTCTACCCGGAGGATGCCCGCTGCCTCCTCCTGCCCGGGGTGGCGGACCGGCTGGCGAAGGTGGCGCGTGCGCTCGAGCCCCGCGGCTTCCGGCTGATGGCCTGGGACTGCTACCGGCCGATCCACGTCCAGTGGGCGATGTGGAAGCTCGTGCCTCGGAAGGGCTACGTCGCGGACCCCCACACCGGGAGCAACCACAACCGAGGCGCGGCGGTGGACGTCACGCTGGTCACCCTGGATGGCGCCGCGGTGGAGATGCCCACGTCGTTCGACACCTTCGGGCCGGCGGCGCACCACGGGAGCAACGCGGGGACGGCCGAGGCCCGGGCGCATCGCGAGGTCCTTCGCCAGGCGATGATGGACGCCGGGTTCCGACCGAACCGGATGGAGTGGTGGCACTACGACGCGCCGGAGCGCCGGGGCTCCCCGGTGCTCGACGTCCCGCTCGTGCCGGCGCGATGAACCCTCTACGCTGGGACGCACCGTGCTGACGTTCGTGCGCTCTCACCCGCTGCTCGTCGCCGTGCACGTCGTCGGCCTGCTGGTGGCCACGCGGGTGCTGGTGACCCAGCGGGCGCCGCAGAGCCTCATGGCGTGGCTCCTGGCGCTCATCTTCGCGCCCTGGGCGGGGATCCCGCTCTACTTCCTGCTGGGGGGCCGGAAGTTCCCCCGCGGAGCGAAGGGGAAGCAGGCGCCGCCGCGGGCTCCGGATGGACGCCCGGGGCTCCCCGAGGGGCACCGGGCAGCGGATGTGCCGCGGGTGCTCCGGACCGAGGGAGTTCCGGGAGTGCGCGCCGGGAACTCGTTCGAGCTGCTCGGCACGGGCGAGGAGGCCTACGCGGGGCTCCTGTCGGCCATCGGCGGGGCCACGCGGACCATCGACCTGACGGTGTTCATCCTCGGCAACGACGAGGTGGGCAGGAGCATCGTCGGTGCGCTCGCCGCGCGTGCACGGGCCGGTGTCAAGGTGCGGCTGCTGCTCGACGCGGTCGGCTCGCGGCCCATCTTCTCGCATGCGCGGCGGGAGGTGGGCGCCGCGGGCGGCGAG